>JAFLJU010000441.1 GCA_022712835.1 Desulfobacteraceae bacterium | reverse complement strand
GAAAATTAATGGTCATATTGTTTGGCATATTCCGCATCATTGTACATGGCCTCACCATAAAGACTCTTTCCGTAATTGCCGATGATCGCCTGGCCTTGTTTTGAAGAAAGGAAATCAATGAATTTTGATGCTGCTTCCTGGGCCTTCCCGTTTCCATTAGGCTGGCAAAGGCCGTGATATGTATTGATTAAGAACGGATCTCCCCTGAACAGAACCGTAAGGTTATCCAGCCCTTTTTTGCCAGCAACCCATGTGGATGAATCGGTCATAAAATAGCCGTTAACCTGGTTTGCTTTTTTCAGGGTGGCCATCATAAAATCCTTGGTAATGATGTACCAGCCGCCTTCAGGTGTGACACCTGATTTTTTCCAAATCGCAAGCTCTTTTTTATTAGTGCCTGAATTGTCACCTCTTGAAAGGAAGTTTGAACCTGCTTTTGCAATTCTTGCATAAGCATCTGCTGCACTTTTGGCTTTGGAAATCCCTGCAGGATCATTTTTGGGTCCGACAATGTAAAATTCATTGGATCCGATCAGGGTCCTTTTGATGGCCCAGCCATCTGTTACCGCTTTTCTTTCAGCAGTCGGTGCATGGACCATGACAAGATCAACTGCTTTGCTGTTCAATAATTTTAAAGATTTTCCAGATCCGGCTTTTACCCAGCACATGCTCGTGTTGTGGTCTGCGTTGAATGCATTTGCCAGTTCCTCAAGAAGACCCAGCTCTCCGGGACTGCCCGTGGCAAGTTTAAATGTTACTCCACCGTGTCCATAAGAAGCCTTGCAGGTCCCTGCCTGACAGGTCCCTACTAGGGCCATTAACATAGAGATCGATAAAAATAAGCGGTTGCACATCCTTAAAAGTTTCATTTCCACATTCCTTTCATTAATTTTTGTTCAAAATCAGGAGAGTTTGGCTTCCTGTATCAATAGTTAGTATGGGTATTCTAATTGTTATTTATTGTCAAGCATACATCGCTGTTGTTAAAAATAATAGGATAAAAATAACTAAATATAACAAAAAATAACAGTAGTTGTCGGCTGAGAGCGGGTTGCCTTTTTAATCACCTGAAAAAATAATTTTCCATATTTAACCAATTCGAATTCACAAGAATGTCGAATTGGACAGATTCTTTTATCCTGGAGTTTTTTAAAATTTTTGATGGGCTTTTTGTGCGAGTGCCTGTGATGAACAAAGGTTTCCAGGCATCGGCAGGGTGGAGGGACTAAGCCGCATATCTGACCGAATCACCAGGACGGTAGAGATTCGGTCAGATATTTTTCCAGCATGTCTTTTCGGGAATGTTCATATTCACCCATCGAGAACTGCTGAAACAGCATGGAGCAGGTTGACAAATCCAATGTTGTCCAGACGGCCGCCCAAGTTGAGCTATCACAGCTCATAAGAACCTCTATAACTTTGATAGGAACTGCATAGTATAGGCCAACCCTCCATGCATTATTTAGCGTTTGGTATAAATAGCTCCTTACCAAGAAGCCTGAAATCTTTTATCAAATTCTGAGCATTTTGTGACGCCATCCAGTCTGAGAATTTAAGAGCCAGGTCATATTTTGCACCGGGACAGTTTTTAGGGTCCAGGGTTAATACGCTGTATTGATTCAACAGGATGCTGTCGCCTTCAACCAGAACCTTTAAGGGTGCGTTGCCCTCTTTTGTGGACTGGTATTTAATGTAGGTGCCCCTGTCTGTCATAGTATACCCTTTTCTTTCCTGGGTCACATTGATGGTTGCAAGCATTCCCTGTCCTGTCTGAACGTACCATTTCTCTTTGTCAGGCATTTCAATACCGGACGATTTCCACAGTAGTTTTTCCTTTTTGTTTGTGCCCGAATCATCCCCCCGGCTCATGAACATGGCCTGCTTGTTTTTAACGGCGGCCAAGGCATCTGATATGCTTTTTCCTTTGATGCCAGCCGGATCATTTTCAGGGCCGATGATAACAAAATCATTGTACATGACCTCTCTTCTGTCTTTTCCAAAGCCTGCTGCAATATATTTTTTTTCTGCAGGCGGTGCATGGACCAGGAGAACATCAACATCACAGTTCTGGCCAAGTTTTAGTGCTTTGCCGGTTCCTGTGGCAGTCCATTTTAAGGTGATGCCGGTGTCTTTTATGAAATGGGGAATCAGATAATCCAAAAGGCCTGTATTATCGGTGCTTGTTGTGGTTGCCATCATGAGAGACTTTTCCGAAGCCCAGGTTGCAGAACCTAAACAAATGCCGATTGTACAAAAAATTATAACAATACAAAAAATTAATCGATTCTTCATTTTTTGTCCTTTTTACTTAGTTAATTAATAATTACGAGTCTCTAACAGAGAATTAGCATTGCCATCTTGCAGAGCCAAATCTCTTTTGAATAGTTTAGA
The DNA here is from genome assembly GCA_022712835.1 of Desulfobacteraceae bacterium. The sequence continues at coordinate 6,436 of JAFLJU010000441.1, read as the reverse complement.
GAGGATAAGTTAGAAGTTGATTTGCCATTTAATGCCACCGTATGTAATGTCAGTTTGTCCGCTTTCCTTCGCATTAAGCCTGCCAATTTCAGGGACAATGAATACACCAGGAGCCAAAACGATAGAGGACTGCAAATAGTAAGATAAAACTTCGTCTTTTGTTGAACCATCAATGTCCAGCTCTTCTCTTGCGTAGCCATAGCCAGCTTCAAAGGTAAACATGTCGTTGAGGACCCATCCTGCAACGATTACTCCTCCCAAAACGTCATTGTCCTGAACCTGAGTAGCGGTCAGGTTAGCAATGCCTTGAGCTGACCAAGTGCGACTTCCGTTGGTATCCATGGAAATAAGGTTACCGCCATTCCTACCACCATAAATATGAGCTGCGGTGTAGAAATTACCAAATGTACCTTTGGCACCAACAGCAAGCACATAAGAGCTAATGGTTTCTTCATTTCCACCACCAAGCCCACTTTCAAATGTCTGGTATCCACCGCCGAGTTTCAGGGCAATTTTATCTAACTTGAAAACATAACTGGCCTCAATTGCGGGGAGTTTCGTTTCGACAGAAGTAGGTGTAACGCCTGTAACGGAATTACTGGCAGGAATAAGTGCGACCTGAAAACCACCAAATTTTAGTTTCAGCTGAGCAGCACGACCAGAGTATACGCCACCATAGCGATACAGACTGGCGTCTGAGTCAAAGGCCTGATGAGAGTGAAACCAGTTAAGGGGAGAATAATCCTGGCCGATGACCAATGTACCACCACCAAAATTCCATGCACCATAAAGCAAACGAATATTGGCATTTCCTTTGCTGGCACCATATTCAAAACGTGCCGTCAACTCATCATTGACTTTTACCTTGGCACCGATGCGGGAATTGCTTTGGAGTTTTTGTTCATATTGGTTGTCATTTGACGCACCACTATCAATAGTCTCCGTTTGTGTATAAAAAGTTGTGATACGAGCAGACCCGTAGAAGTTCCAATCCGCTCCATAAGCAGATCCCGTAACCATTGCCAGAACTGCAACCATAACCATTAATTGTTTCATCTTAAATTTTCCTTTCATTCATGTTAGTTGCGATAAGGGAAAAATTTGATTTTCCCTTTTTTAGTCACAAAATAGTTCAACAGTCGAAAGGACTATAATATTGGTTAGTTTTTGTCAATCATGTATTCAATAAAAGAAAAACATAGAACCAAATTAACCAATACCAACTAAAAACAACCGTAAATATTGAGGCGAGGATGGGTGCGATTCTTTATATCTATTAAGTGAGCGCCCTATAACGTGTAGGGGGCGTTTTTTTAAATTTTTCCAGAATACCTTTTCAGGTATGTTCATATTCGCCCGCCGAAAACTGCTGCATTCCAACTTTTTGGTATAGAATCCACTTTTCAAAAGCTAAAAACAAGTACATGAATTAATCAAAAAAATGTGATAAGGACCGAAGATGAAATAAAAGTTGGACATAAATATCTATAAGTCCCGCGGACAATATTTATCATCATATAAGAGGCCCTGGACTCTCGGGGAAAACCGAATGAGTAGAAAACCGACATATGAAGAACTGGAAATCAGAATCCGGGAATTGGAGAGTGTTAACGATTTTCAACCTGAAAACAGCGACCGGGATATTATCAGGATATTATCAGAGAGTTTCCAGCAGCTTGCCGACTTTTCCCAGGATGCCATCTACCTTTTTGATATTGAATCCAAAACCTTTCCCTTTTTTAACAAGCGGTTCCGGGACATGTATGAGGTAGAGGAAGGGGGGCGAACCATATTATCCTCTTACAGTGCTGCACTGCACATCCACCCGGAAGACGCCGAAAAACTCAGGGCCGCAAGGGAAAATACCCTGGAGTCTGGGGGGACACAGAGAGAAGCTGAATACCGCTACATTAATTCTGACGGAACCACTCGATGGATGCATGACCGGTGGTCGGTGGTCCGGGATAGCCAAAACAGGGCGGTGGCCATAGAAGGCATCATACGGGACAATACGCAAAAGAAACAGGCCGAAGATGAACTCGAGCACAGCCGCAACAATGCACTGATCGGCAGTTATATCCTGCAGGAACATCGATTCAAGTATGTGAATCCAGAATTTTGCAGGATTACAGGTTATACAAAAGAGGAACTGATCGGCACGCCGTCTTTGGATCTTGTGCATGTGGATGACAGAGGTCACGTAAAGGAGAATGCAATGCGGATGCTGACCGGGCAAAGAACCACCCCCTATGAATTTTGCGTTGTGGACGGCAAGGGCCAGGTGAAATGGGTGATGGAGACGGTTACCTCTGTGAAACACGAGGGGACCCTGGCAACTCTGGGATATTTCATGGATATTACCAAGCAAAAACAGATTGCAAAGGAACACCAGGAGAAAGATAAATTAAGAGCCATTCTCGAAATGGCGGGAGCGGTGAGTCACGAGCTGAACAACCCGCTGACGGTTGTATTACTCGGCATCGAAAAACTGGAGGATACAAAGCTGGGACAGGCACAGAAAGCGGAGTTGATCCAGCTCGTCAAAAAATCTACCTTGCGATTGATAGAGTTGTCTTCGAAAATCAGGAGTATTTCGCGATATGCTGCCAAGGACTATGTGGAAGGCAAAAAGATTTTTGATATCGATGCAGGCGCAGGAGAATAAAAAAATTCATTTGAGCAAACAAGGTCAATAATGATATACTGATGAATTTAAGAATAATATATGGATGGTAAATGAAGACCGTACTCAAGGAATATATGGTTGATAAAACCAAAATTGGTTTTATCAAATTTATTTTTGAAGCCCATGATGGCATTGCCGTGGCCACCACCCTGGATCCAAAAACAGGTCATATCAGGCTTGCCATTGCACCGGAGCGAACCGAATCAGCATTCAGAATCATTGAAGATCTGAAAAAGGACTTTTTGTTTAATGAGTTATAAAGGGTATGCCTATATCAATACCATTGGCTGTCAGATGAATGTTTATGATTCTGAAAAACTGGCCGGTATTTTAAAATCCCATGGATTTGAAATGACCCATGAAATGGACAGAGCCGATATCGTGGTTTGCAACACCTGTTCCATTCGCCATAAGGCCGAGGAAAAAGCCTTTAGTTTTCTGGGCAGATTTGCCCAGGAAAAGAAAAAACGTCCGGACCTGATAGTGGTGATGGCCGGTTGTGTGGCCCAGCAGGAAGGGAAAAAAGCCTTTGCCAGGGTTCCCCATCTGAATTTGGTTCTGGGAACCCAGGCGTTTTCCAGGTTCGGACAACATCTTGCTGCCCTGGAATCAGGGGAAACTCAGGTTGTGGATATTGGCGAATCCGATATGATTTTTGAGGCCATGCCCGAGATAACCAAACCTGGGGAACTTGGGTTTAGTGAGAACCGGATTTCTAAATTTATCACCATTATGCAGGGATGTGATAACTATTGCACCTATTGCGTGGTGCCATATGTCCGGGGACGGGAAAGAAGCCGCAACCCTAACGCCATTGTGGATGAAATTACCATTCTTGCCAAAAATGGCATAAAGGAAATTACCCTGTTGGGGCAAAACGTCAATAGCTATGGGGTCAAAGAAGAGGGGATCTCTTTTCCCCAATTGCTTGAAAAGGTCAGTTGTGTGGAAGGGATTGCAAGGATTCGTTTTGCCACCTCCCACCCAAAGGATTTGTCCCTTGAATTGATCCATGCCATCCGTGATCTTGACAAGGTTTGCAACCACCTTCATCTGCCGGTACAATCGGGTTCTAATAAAATTTTAAAAAAAATGAACCGGGGGTATACCCGGGAGACCTATATCGAGAAAATAATGGCCCTGAAAAATGCCTGCCCCGGCATTGGGCTGTCCACGGACATCATTGTGGGATTTCCCAGCGAAACCCGGGAAGATTTCGATGAGACCATGGAATTGCTGAAGATCGTCGAGTTCGATTCCATCTTTGCCTTTGCCTATTCGGACAGATCTTCGGCACCGGCAGCAAAATTTGCCGATCAGGTGGAAGAAACCGAGAAAAAAAGCCGGTTGAACGAGTTATTGGCATTACAGGACGTTTATACCACCCAAAAAAATAACGCCCTGGTGGGAACGCCCCTTGAGGTGCTGGTGGAGGGTGACAGTCAAAAGCTGCACGATGGGTTCATCAAAACTTCGGATAAAATGAAACAGATGACCGGAAGAAGTGAATCCAATAAAATTGTACACTTTCCTTCTGAAAACAGTGCCATTGGTGATCTGATTACCATTCGGATTGAAAATGCATATCCCCACTCATTGTGGGGCTACCCCCTGGGAGTTTAAAAAAAATGAAAAACAAGTCAGTAAAGCTTGGCAGAAACGATAATTGCCCCTGCGGTAGTGGAAAGAAATATAAAAATTGCTGTCGGAATGAGAAACAGGAAGTTTCCATTCGGGACGAATATAAAACGCGGTATGATATTATTTTAAAAACGCCGGAACAGATTGCCGGTATCAAACGAGCCGGAGACTTGCTCATGTCCATCATGGACCGGGTTGAAAAGATGATAAAACCAGGTCTCAAGACAGATGATATCAATACCTTCGTCCACGAGGAAACCATAAAAGCCGGCGCAATTCCTGCCCCGTTGAATTATCGGGGATTTCCTAAAAGTGTTTGTGTCTCCATCAACGAGGTGATCTGCCACGGTATTCCCGGGGAGCGGGTCCTTTTGGACGGAGATATTGTGAATGTGGATATCACCCCCATTCTTGACGGATATTATGCCGACGCCAGCAGAACTTTTTTTGTGGGAACGCCGGGACCCGATGCCAAAAAGATCGTTGCGGTGGCTGCCGAGTCTTTAAAACTGGGTATTCAGGCAATAACCCCGGGAGCCACCCTGGGAGATATTGGTTATGCCATCCAGAGCTATGCCGAAGGTCAGGGGTGTTCTGTGGTACGCGAATTTGTGGGACACGGGGTGGGAATTGATTTCCATGAACAGCCCCAGGTGCTTCATTTCGGAAGGCCGGGAAAGGGAACTGCCCTGGTCCCGGGAATGGTTCTCACCATCGAACCCATGGTCAACCTGGGTAAAAGAGAATTGTATGTGCTTGAAGACTTATGGACAGCCGTGACCAGTGACGGTTCCCTGTCTGCCCAGTTTGAACAAACCATTCTTGTGACACAAGAGGGGTATGAGAGTCTGACGCCTTATGAACTTTAACTGGTTTCACAACTATATTTACCCGTATCTTTTTATGGCCTTTATGGGGGTAAGTTCGGCTGTTTTTTTCTGTGTTGCCTGTATCATATGTCTTGTCAGCGCTCCCTTTGATAAAAGAAAAATTTTATCCAATCTTTTCACCTCATTCTGGGCCAGTTGCTACACCTGGTGTATGCCCCCATGGTCTGTAAAGATCATAGACCGGCATAAACTTTCCATGGGAAAAAGTTATGTCATGGTTTCCAATCACCAGTCGCAACTGGATATCCTGGTGCTTTATCGCTTATTCTTTCCTTTTCGATGGGTGTCCAAGGCCGCTGTTTTTAATCTGCCCTTTATCGGCTGGAATATGGTTTTAAACGGGTATGTCAAACTTCGGCGAACGGATAAAGAAAGTATAAAAGCCATGATGCAGACCTGCGAAGACTTGCTCAATAAAAATATTTCTGTTTTTCTTTTCCCGGAAGGGACCCGATCAAGAAATGGACTTTTGCGTCCCTTTAAACCCGGGGCGTTTATCCTGGCAAAAAAAGCCAGAATGCCCATTGTTCCTTTGGTAATAAATAATACAAAGGATGCCCTGCCTAAGCATTCCATCCGAATTCAGGGAAAACATCACATGGAAGTCAGGGTGTTGGATGAAATCCCATTTGCCTTGTTTGAGCACATGTCAGTGGATGATATATCTGAAATGGTCAGAAACAAAATTGCCTCCCATGTAAAGGAGCATCTTCATGAATCTGCCACAGACCAGGGACCGGTTTCTTTGAAATCCTAGGATTTGAATCCTATAATTTTGAATTTCCATGGCGGGTAGGGTTGGCCTTTTCTTGAGATTTTTCGCTCGTTTTTACCTATACGCCTCGTATTCCAGTAAGTGATGTAGAGGTTTATTAACGCGAGCTGTGCTGAATTTAGATGAACATTATTTCAAAAGACCTTTAGCAATAATTTGAATGTGTTTTTTTTGTGGAGGCCTTATTGTTTTCAACGGCTGCCGATGCCTGACGAACCCCGGTTCATCACAACAAACACGTCCGCAAAAAATGCCAAAAACGCCCTTCCGATAATTCGTAACTATTTTATACGCTAATCAATGTACTAAGGAATTGAAATTAAATAAATAACTCCAAATTACGTTTTCTCAGGTATTGTTCTGTAGTTCCATAGGCCCAGGTAATCATCGAAAATGATTCTCATGGTTTCCTTGAAATTCTCGGAATATTTTCTTCCTGTTTCA
>JAFLJU010000340.1 GCA_022712835.1 Desulfobacteraceae bacterium | reverse complement strand
AATTATCCAATTCCATGGTTTATAGAGTTTTACATATGAAATTTTGGGCGCCAGTTTTTCGCTTCCAGGCAGGGGCCATTGATAGGTGCCAAACCCTTCTCCCCTCTCTTTGGAGACACGAACCATTTCTGCGAAAAATCGCTTACCAGTTGGATCTTTAAGATTACTGAGATCTTTGCCTTCCAATTTAGGAGAATATGGGTGCATAATCATTTTTGCGTCCACATCAAAAACGAAGAAGTAATCTTTATTTTCCGGACCATATCGAAGCCCCTGAACATTCTTATAAGCAGAGATTTTCCGGGATGCTGTATCACCCTCCTCATCTTTTTTATCAATGGTTTTAATAAGGGATACTGTTTGATTTACAGCATTCTTTAGCTGAACCTGATACGAATAGAGACCTCCCGCCTCTGAAGCAATTGATTTTCCGACTTTCCCAACCCAGCTAACATGATCGTTTAACCTGTTTGACAGGGTCAAAGCCAACTCTGTATGTGGTTGTTTAAAGGCTTTTCCAATATTGATGGCGGATTCATGAAGTTTTTTGTGGGGTTCCTCTATTTCTTTAAGAAGGGCAGCCAATGATGGGACAAGGGTTTCAGCATTTTTTCGTCCTTTTCCGTAAAGCCACTTGCCAAAACCGCACTTGTGGTCATCCGTCTGAACTTCAAGAGTTATAACTGCTTCATCGGTTAACAACGCATTTACCTTGTTAACCCAATTGAGATGATCCACTTCTTTTTGAGCAAGATTTCCATCCAGCTTATTTCCGTCGATAACCTCTTCTGCATTTTTCACAATATTTCCGACACCAAAAAAACTCAGGCCTCCCAAGATAATCAGAAGTATAATCACAACACTAAACCCCGCTGCGATTTTTTTACCTATGGTTAAATCTTTCCAATTCATAGTTCCCCCACATTTTTTTTGTTTTAGATTAGTCTTATGAATGTTCGGGTCCAACTGTTTTCAACTTTGCCATTAAAGAAATTGAAACTTATCAGATCTATCCCTTACGAACTTATTCTCAATAAGCTTTCCACACACTCCAATATTTTTTTTTTAGAAGATGGTTTGCTTAAAAAAGCATCAGCACCCGATGAAATAGCTTTGTTCCTATTCTCTTCAGTCCCTTGTCCAGAAAGTATCAATATTTTAATATGTTTTGTTTTAGGATCTGATTTTACCGATTTGCATACCTCAAAACCATTCATACCAGGCATAAACAAATCTAAAATTAATACACCTGGTTGAAATTGTGTTAGTTTTTGACCTGCTTCAAACCCATCTGAAGCAACTTCGATATCAATAAGAATGCCATCTAATATCTTTTTTAAATAATTTTGAACGCTGACCTCATCATCCACAATTAAAATTTTGATTTTATCATTGTGAAAGCCATTTATATCGAAGGGCATATTATTATCTTGCAACCATTTCTTTAAATCTTCTGGTAGAATCCGTTTATGTCCGCCTGGTGTACTATAGGATTTTATTTTCCCTGCGAAAACCCACCTATGCATAGTGGATCTGGCAACAGCACATACCTTCGCTGCCTGCGGGATAGTAAAGTATTGCTTCATATATATTCGATCCTTTAAAACAAAAAAAAGTATATTTTAATCCAATTGGGACGTTTGCGACATTTAAGCACAATGGGCAACGGAATGTCAACTAATTATAAGAGAGGTCTATATTCTATTAAGGGGGTGGACGGTTAGCTCCTCCTGCCATATTACCAAGGACCGCAAATTTTATAACGTGAACGAAATGGCTTGCCTTTTGGTCCATCTACTGCGTTGCATCAAAGGCCAAATAGGCCTGCTATTAGACCTTTAATGTGCCTTGTAGATGAGCCAAAATTCTGCGCTATTTATGGCTGAAAAAGAGGGGTAATTGTCTAAAATTATGGAAGTTTTCAAAGGGATACTGAAAAATTGATTTAAGCAATTGTTTGTCTGTTTTTGCTTGGTTTTTGTCATTGTGTTCACTCTCTTTTTCTGGGATGATCCCTTTTAAAAGGAGATATGATGAACAAAAAAATAATAAAAACACGGCGGATCGCCCAGGTCATTTTCCAAAATGCCCAGGTTTTGGATATTACCGGTCCCATGGAGGTCTTTGCCCAGGCCAATGAGATATTGGCTTTTCAGGACAATGGACCCGCCTATGAGATTCTACTGGTAGCCGATAAAAAAGGACCCGTATCCATGTCATCGGGTTTGAAACTATTGGCTGATGAATCGTTTGAAACGATTGGCAATGCCCCATATCCCCTGGACACCCTGCTCATTGCCGGTGGGGATGGTGTATACCAGGCCAGATTTCAACGAGACCTCCTGGATTTTATTAATACCCAGGCAAAAATCGTTAAACGCATGGTTTCAATCTGTTCAGGTACCTTTCTCCTGGCAAAAGCGGGTTTGCTGGATGGAAAACAGGCCACCACCCACTGGTCTGTGTGTCAACGGCTTGCCAAAGAACACCCTGAAATCAAGGTTGTCCCGGATAAGATTTTTATCCGGGACAAAAATATCTATTCCTCGGCCGGTGTGACGGCCGGTATTGACCTGGCCTTGCGCCTGGTGGAAGAAGATTTTGGCCGGGATCTTGCCCTGGGGATTGCCAAGCAGTTGGTGGTGTTCATGAAACGCCAGGGGGGGCAATCCCAGTTCAGTACCCCTTTGGCCCGGCAACATGCTGCAAAAGGGGTGTTAGCGGATATCCTTGCCTGGATGAAACAAAACCCTGATCAAGACCTTTGTGTTGAAGCCCTGGCCCGTCGTTGTGCCATGGGAGATCGGAATTTTGCACGGGTCTTTAAGCAGGAAGTCGGCATGACACCGGGAAAATATGTTGAAAAAATGCGGATCGAATATGCCGCCCAGCAGATTGAAACCCAGAACGAGGGATTAAAACGGGTGGCTCAAATCAGCGGGTTTCGCAGTGAAGAAATGATGCGCCGGGCCTTTAAACGGCAACTTAATGTTTTGCCCCATTTATATCGGAAACGATTTGGAAGAGAGAAAGGAGAACACTATGAATAAGAAAATGACGAATAAGAAAATGACGAATAAAATAATGACGAATAAGAAAAATCTGGCTATCCTGGTCTTTGATGATGTTGAAGTGCTTGATTTCGCGGGTCCGTTTGAGGTTTTCTCAGTAACAGACGAGCTGAACAATCACACACTCTTAAACATTTATACCCTGGGCCTGTCCACGGCCCCTGTGTCCCCAAAGAACGGCCTTCGGATGATCCCGGATTTTGCCCTGGGTGCCTGCCCCCAGCCGGACTACCTGGTCATTCCGGGAGGTTCTGGCACCCGGGCGCTGCTTGAAAATGAACAATTGCTGACCTGGCTTGCTCAAACCGCCCCGCTTTGTGAAAATATTTTGTCGGTGTGTTCAGGCGCCATGGTGCTTGCCAAAGCAGGCCTGTTAAACGGATTGAAAGCCACGACCCACCACGA
>JAFLJU010000212.1 GCA_022712835.1 Desulfobacteraceae bacterium | reverse complement strand
GCCCGGTCCGTTGATCTGAGTATGCGGATTGATCCGGTGTAGATCCTATAAGAAACCTAGGGTTTAGGAAGCGGTCAGGCGGTTTCGACCGTTTTGTTTTGATTTGTACATGGCCTTGTCCGTGCGTTTGATAAAGGCTTTGAACTTTTCCTCTTCCAAGAGTTCGCAGACCCCGATGCTCACCGTCACTGACTGGGTTTCGCCCGGTTCCGGTCTGAATATTTCAGCGGCGATATTTTCCATTATCCTGGTGCCGACCACGCAGGCCATCTTCAGGTCGGTTTCCGGCAGGAGTATGGTAAACTCTTCTCCGCCGTAGCGATAGGCTGTATCCATAGAACGCATGCAGGAACTTATAATCTTTCCGATATGCATTAATACCGTGTCTCCTTCCAGGTGGCCCCAGGTATCATTGTATCGTTTGAAAAAATCGATGTCCAGCATCATCAGGGAGAGTGATCTGGAATACCGGTCATAGCGCTGAATTTCCTGTTTGATCTGGTGGAAAAAATGTCGGGAATTATAGAGTCCTGTCAGTGAGTCTGTGATGGCAAGCTCTTCCATCTCCTTGAGCATGCGGGTACGTTCTTTTTTTAATTCTGACTCCCGCAGCACTCGTTTGATTCGAAGATCCAGTTCCTCAAATCGAAAAGGTTTGAAAATAAAATCACTGGCACCGGCCTTGACGGCTTCTTCATAGGAATAATCGGCACTGTAACCGGTCATCACCATGACTTCAATATCAAATTTTGTCTTGATTTGTTTGGTCAGCTCAAGTCCGTCCATACCCTGCATCATGATATCTGTGAGAACCAGATCCGCATCAAAGGTTTCCAGAAGAGTCAATGCTTCTCCGGCATTGAGTGCGCTTTTAACATTATAGGAGAGTATTTTAAGATACTCTTCCACCGATTCTTTGATGGCAATATCATCATCCACAATCAAAATGGCGTAAGTCATGGTCTTTTCTCCTGGAAATTATTCCATGGAAGCGAGCTTATCTTGACAGTTTTGGCCTCACTTGATAAAAGTATAGAAATAAAATTTAGCGAGATAGATGAAATTTGTCAACTCTTAAGTGCGGAGCTCAATTGAAGTTAGATAAAAAAAATATTAGAAATTTTAGTATTATTGCCCACATCGACCATGGCAAGTCCACCCTGTCCGACCGGATGATCCAATTGTCCGGAATTATATCGGACCGGGATATGAAAGAGCAGATTTTAGACTCCATGGATATTGAGCGGGAAAGGGGGATTACCATCAAATCCCAGACCGTCTCCCTTCCCTATACCTCCCCGGACGGAACCCAGTATTTGCTAAATCTCATTGACACACCGGGGCATGTGGATTTTTCCTATGAGGTTTCCCGTGCCCTTGCGGCCTGCGAAGGGGCTTTGATCATTGTGGATGCCACCCAGGGAGTCGAAGCCCAGACCCTGGCTAATTTATACCTTGCCATGGAACATGACCTTACAATCATTCCCATTATTAATAAAATTGATCTGCCCTCAGCTAATATTGAGTGGGCCAGGGACCAGATAGAAGAAGATCTGGGACTTGACCCCGATGATGCCCTGGCGGTATCGGCCAAGAGCGGTATCGGGGTGGACAAGATTTTTCAGGCCGTTGTGGAGGGAATCCCTGGTCCCGTTTCAGAGGAGACAGGTAATTTTAAAGCCCTGATCTTTGATTCCCATTACGATGCCTTCAGGGGAACCATTGTCCATTTCAGGATCTTTGACGGTACCATCAAAAAGGGAGATAAAATTCAGTTCATGTCCAACAACTCCCAGTACAAGGTGGAAGAGGTGGGAATCTCTCAGATTAAAAGAATTCCCCAGGATCACCTCATGGCAGGCCAGGTGGGATATTTTATTGCGGGTATTAAAAATATCAGCGATGTCAAAATCGGTGACACAGTGACCATGCCGGGTCATCTCTGCGACAAGGCCATGGGCGGATTCAGGGAACCCACCCCCGTGGTGTTTTCCTCCATGTACCCGGTGTCAGCAGACGATTATGGAGAGCTCACCGAAGCCCTGGAAAAACTCAAACTCAACGATGCCTCCCTGATTTATGAAAAAGACAGTTCGGCAGCCCTAGGGTTTGGCTACCGCTGCGGTTTTTTAGGACTGCTGCATTTGGAAGTGGTTCAGGAGCGGCTGGAACGCGAATATGATGTTTCTCTTATTCTTACCTCGCCGTCGGTTCAGTATGAAATTACCTATACCTCAGGAGAGGTTAAGATCATTGACAACCCCACCGCCTATCCGGATCCGGCCGAGATTGTTCTGGTTCGGGAACCCTTTATCAATGCCTCTATCATTGTTCCAGACAAATACATGGGCAATGTCATGCAGGTCTGCCATGAGTTTCGGGGGGTCAGCAAGAATTACCAATACCTGACCTCCAACCGGTTGGAAATGAAATTTGAACTCCCCCTGGCCGAAGTGGTGTACGAGTTTTATGACCGGCTCAAGAGTGTCACCCAGGGGTATGGCTCCTTTGATTATGATATTGCCGGATACCAGGAAACCAACCTGGCCAAGCTTGATTTCCTCATCAACGCAGAACGGGTGGATGCCCTGTCCCAACTTATTCATAGAGACAAGGCAGAGGCCCGGGGTAGGACTGCCTGTAAAAAACTAAGGGAAGAGATCCCGAGGCAGCAGTTTAAAATTCCCATCCAGGCGGCCATTGGCGGTAAAATTATTGCCAGGGAAACCATTTCCGCCTTTCGAAAGGATGTGACGGCCAAGTGCTATGGCGGGGATATTTCCAGAAAACGAAAGCTTTTGGAAAAACAGAAAAAAGGAAAGAAACGAATGAAAATGGTGGGAAATGTTGAGATTCCCCAGTCGGCCTTTTTGTCTGTATTAAAAACCTATTAGTTCGAGGAACAAAAAACCTCTATTTAAATAACCGGCATGGCCGGAGCTAAGGTATTCAATGTTTAAATAGAGGCAAGTATGTTGGCAAAGAGGAGGGTTCTTTCATGGAGACTTTTCTTTTCAATGTACTCGTCTTCACTGTGGTCTTTGGCGCCGATGGGACCTAAGCCGTCGATTACGGGAATTTTCGTTAAGGCAATGATATTGGCATCGGAAACCCCCTGTCTTAACTCAGGTTTAACCGGTATTCCAAGCTCATCGGCAAGGCATTTTATTTTGTCGAACAGGGCCTTATTGGCATCGGTCTGGGGCATGGCCGGTCGGCTGTTGTTAATAGTCATCCAGGAACGGGTACCCGGGACACTCTGACGGTCCACAATTTTTTCAATTTTTGTTTTCAGAATTTCATCTTGTCCGGTGGTTAAAAATCTGAAATCGACGGTGGCTTTTGAGTGTTGGGCAATGGTATTGGGACCTAGGCCTCCTTGAATGGTGCCCACATTGGCCGAGATCCCTTTTTCCGGGTCATTGAGTTGTTCAATGGCAATGGTTTTATGTGCCAACTCCAGAATAGCGCTGGCCTTGTTTTTGCCTGCAAAAGCGGCATGGCCGGCCTCTCCTTCCACCCCAAGGCGGATGGATATATTTCCCTTCCGGCCGGTCACAATTTCACCTGCAAGGCCGCCTGCTTCCAGCACGTAGGCCAGGCGGCTTTTTTGGGCTTCTTCATGGATTAACTCCCGGGAGGAGGGGGAGCCAATCTCCTCGTCGGAATTAAAAATAAAGGTGATGGGATTATTTTGTAACAAACCTGTGTGGATCAAGGCCTTTAACGCAAATATCCCCACCACAAGACCGCCTTTCATATCTGCTACACCCGGACCAAAACATCTTGTTTCATCTTCTTTATAAAAATTAAAGGCGGTATCGCTGGGAAATACCGTATCCATGTGTCCTGTGATCAGAATCTGTTTTTTGCCCCCACAGGTTTCTTGGGCGTGATTAGGGCTTCTGGCAATCAGGTGATTGCCATATTTCACTTCTTTGGTAAATTCACAGGAAAACCCCATAGCTTCCATCTCCAAAGCGATCCGTTTTCCAACCCGGTCAATACCTGGTTTGTTTGTGGACCCGCTCTGGAGAAGTACCAGCTCTTCCAACAATCCATACATTTCCGGGAGGTGATCGTTGAGATAAGATGTGATTATGGGGTTCATTGAATTTCCTGTTTATCTTTTTTAATATTATATTAAATATTATGGTTTCATGAAGGCGAAGGCTTCATTTTCATAGATGCCCTGATCTGCATCTGGATACTGGACCACTTCGCCATTCCATGGCTTTTTCAAGA
>JAFLJU010000379.1 GCA_022712835.1 Desulfobacteraceae bacterium | reverse complement strand
CGTTTTATTCTACAGAGATCTTGAAACATCTCCTGAGAAACTCTTTAAGGAGGTGTCTTTTTCCGGTTCCCACGGTGCCAGCATCCTGGCCGTAAAAAACGACAAAATTGACGTGGCCGCCACCAATAATATCGACTTTAGCCGCATGGCAGAAAAAGGGGCTATTTCCAAAGATGATTTCAATATTATCTGGAAATCGGAATTGATCCCGGGCGCGCCCATGTGCGGTAGAAAAGACCTTCCTGCCAGTCTGAAAGCGGCCTTTACCGGCGCACTGATGTCCTTTAACTTTGATAAAAAAGGGTTGGAGAAACTTCAGAACGGCGGATATGCCCCGGTGGATGACGCCACCTATGATGTGGTCCGGTACATGAAACAACTCAAAGCAAAACTTCAGGCAAAAAAAGGAAACTAGAAAATGAACAAGGGATATCGATATTTGGCCGCTGGCGCGGGTTTTATGCTCATTACAGGTTTCATCCTGCCCTGGCTGGGCAAAAATCCCTTTCATTTTTCAGGCGCTTCCTTTGCCATGCTGGGGTATTGGTTTCTGGCCATAATCCCTTTGTCCGGGGTTGCTGTCATGTTTTTTGCCCTGGCAAAAGACCGGCAGCAACCCGGCTATCTCCTTTACCCCTGCATGGCGGCTCTGCTGACCTTTGTGCTTCTGGTCTCTTTTGTTCTGTTGTCAGACGACGGAGCCCTGGCCCTCAACTGGCCGACCAATACAATGGACACCCTCAGACTCAAACAGGGGGAAAACCTGATCCTGCTCAACCCCATCAAAGATCTGGGGGTGGGGATGATGCTGAATCTTTTGGGAATGGGTCTGCTGTTTGCCCTTCCCCTTATGAATCAAGGCGTTTTCCGGGAAACAGGGGATAACCCCATTGATTCCTATAAACAGGTTATGCCGGAACAACAACTTTCCAAAGAATACAAACGGTTTGGTCAGATACTTGCCCTGATGGTTGTTTTGGCAATCACCTATGCCTGGTGCGGTATCAGCCCGGCCAAGCTCTGGGAAAACCGGGGCAATGCCCGGGACTATCTTTTTGGAAGACAATTGTCCCCAAGTGATATGGACTATGTCAACGGCCAGAAAGAAAGGGCGGACCAGATTGAAGCGGCGGGCAGGGCAGAACAGGTAATGTCCAATAAATACCGGGGACTTCCCTACTCAAAGCAGCCCACCCCCCAGGCGAAAGCCCTGGAAAGGGAAGCCCTCAGGCAGGATTTTTTGTCCAAGATGAGCCCGACAGAACGAATAAAACTGGGAAAAGCCGCGGAAAAAAACGCCCTCAAAGAAAAAAAAGGAGGGTATTTCCCGCCGGAAACATCCCCTCTCAAAATAAAAGGATATCTGGTGGCCCTGGTGGAAACCATTGCCATTGCCGTATGGGGAACACTGCTGGCCCTGGTCTGCGCCATACCGGTCTCCTTTTTTGCCGCGAAAAACACCCTGGCCCTGATCATCTCTTCCGATGACCTGCGATCCAGGTCCTTAAGAGCCAGTATCACCTTTGGGGTTCGCAGATTTTTGGATGCCTGCCGGGGATTTAACGAATTTGTCATGGCCCTGATCTTTGTGGCGGTCATCGGCCTTGGCCCCTATGCCGGAATACTGGCCCTGTGGATCCATACCTTCGGCGTTCTGGGCAAGGTGTTTTCAGAACAGATTGAAGCCATTGAATCAGGCCAGGTGGAAGCCCTTACCAGTACCGGTGCCAACCCTATTCAGACCATTTTCTTTTCCGTCATGCCCCAGGTGTTGCCGGGCCTTGTCTCCTATACCCTGCTTAGATTTGAATCCAATGTCAGAAGTGCTGCCATCCTGGGATTTGTGGGGGCGGGGGGTATCGGGTTTCTCATCTTTGACAAACTCAACGGCTATCTGTTCCGGGAGGTCTGCACCATGATGATCATTATTATCATGACCGTGGGCGTCATCGATCATTTCTGCGGTAAAATCAGAATGAAATTTATTTAAAAACCTTGTTTAACAACGATTATTTCAAAAGGAAAACCCGGTATGAATATCATTGGCAGCAAGATTGACGAAGTCCGGATTGACGGGTCATTGAAACGATTTACACAAGACCTGGAACAAATCCGTGCCATGGGCATTGAGGCAGTTGAGTTACCGGCCCACGGGCTGGACCTGGTGATCAACGGGCGGCTCAACACCAAAAGACAGGCTGCGGTCCTGGAAATTTTAAAGAATTTTGACTTTGCCTATTCCATCCATGCGCCCAACCCCATCAACCTCATGGATAAAAATGATGCCGCCTTCCATGCCGATGTGCTGCTGGCCACCCTTGAGTTTGCAAGGCAGATCAAGGCCAGGGCAGTGGTCTACCACGCTGGCCGGTTCATCCCGGAAGAAGAATTCAATATTTTCCCGGTAAGGTCTCTTTCCCAGCGGGAACAACAGGGGCTTATAGAAAAAGAAGCCCTGTTGTTGCAGTCCATCGCAGCCCAGTATCCCGATGTGAATATCGCCATTGAAAACGCCAGACCCTATTTGAGCCAAAGTCCCTATTCCTATGGGGAATTCATTGATCAACTCAAAGATCAAGTGGAAACCGTGAACCGGGACAATGTAAAAATCAACCTGGATTTCGGCCATCTGTTCATGACTTCTACCTTCCACGGTTATGATCTTCTGAAAGCTGTAGAGTCCATCAAACACCTGGTAATCCACACCCACATCCATGACAATTTCGGCGGCAGCGTTCACCACTGGGAAAAGCAGCAGACCCACCAGCTTCCCTTTGGCAAGGGGGATTCCCACATGCCCGTGGGCTGGGGGACTGTCCCGATCAAATCCATTTTGGACATTCTGCTGCCCGGCTACAAAGGGCTGCTCATGATGGAACTTCGCTCCCGGTATTTTGACGCCATCAAAGAATCCAAACAAAACCTGGAGGCACTTTTAAACCCTAGGTGAATGCCCTGATTTTCGATCTTTTCTTGTATAAAAGCATCTTTCTATCTGTTATATTTGACCGCAACATGTTCATTTAAAAAGCGCTATGATCCGGGAAGGCAGCTAAAAAAATTACATCCACACCCGCCTCCGGTGGTTCTGTTTGTGGTCCGATCAAAAGCATCGTAACATTTAATTTTTTCCCATTCGCCTTTGCTGTTCTTCGCCTCACACACGAGTATTCCCATGTACCTTTTATAACTGGCTTTTCTAATCTGGTCCTTGCTGAATACTCTATGCTGATAGTGACCATCGTTATCCTGAACATATACGCGCACCTTCTGTTTATAAATATTTTTTAACCCAATGCACCCGGTTGCCCTGCCAAAGTACCCTGAGTGACAAGATAGTGCCCAATTACTAAGAGCCCACCCGCAACCACTACCGGCTCTGCACTCAGTAGGATAAACAAAAATAGAAAAGAACAACCCCAATAAAGCGAAACACCCCAATCTAACAACAACTGACACTCTGCAATACATTACGATATCCTTTAAAATACAATCAAATTAAAAACAGGGGCCAAATGTAAATAATTATTATAACCCTGCGGCTTCCATTATTATCAGGCTACTGATTGTACCCTAACTTTTTTTATACAAGATCTCAAGAATAGACCGGCTAAACACTCTGTATTTACAAATCTATTGAATCGAAAAGTGGCTTAACCCTGCATCCAATTTCGTGGATCACATCATTGCCGATCATTACTTCAGCATCATTGGTACCGTATATTCGGCTAACGGGACGCCGGAAATTTTATCCAGTTCATCCATGGTCATTTCTTTGCTGTTTTCTTTATTTTTCTTTTTCTCTCCCTTTTGTTGATGAACATTATTTCTGGTTACCCGATTACATATTCATTAAGACACAATTATTGTGCCAGCCTTGAAATTTTATGATTTGATTTGATCTTTATATTCTCGAACCCATCATCTGCTGAGATCCGATAGGACAACCGACTGTATATGGGTTTTGAGATGTTCAGCTGGAAAAGACAAAGTTGATATTAACGGAAGTAGTAGCACCGAGTAGAATCAGAGCCAACTACAAATAATGTTGCCACCCTGGGGAGGCACTGCGTTTAAGGTGCCAATAGAATTGGCCCTTTGGGATTGTAATGAGCTGATACCCAAGCCGCTTAAAAAGATGGGGGAGCAGTTCAGAGGCAGGGGAGATTTCACGTTTTTTTGACATAATTTTCACATCCGATTCATGCCCCCTTTTTTATACTCATAAAAAAAATTAAAAACCACGGAGGAATTACAATGGAACCTACATCCAAGTCCAGCCCCTTATCCATGAGAACGATTGTCATGGGGATATCCTGCATTCTGGTCATTGCCATAGGTGTTTTCGGCATGAAAACCATGGCAGCATCCAAACGCCCCCCGGCTGAAAAGCCAAGTCCGGCCAATACACTTTCCGTATCCACCATTTCGGCAGAGAAACAAACCATCCGTCTGACTGCCATGGGATACGGTCAGGCAGAACCTGTCAATGTTCTGGAGATCTGTCCCCAGGTGTCCGGAAATATTGTTGAACGGCACCCGGCGTTAGAGCAGGGCGGTATGGTGGCAAAGGGAGACGTTCTTTTAAAAATCGATAATACCGATTATGCCATTGCCGTGGACAAGGCCGTTGCCGAGGTCAAACTGGCTGAAAACACCATTGCCCAGCTTCGGGTTTCCTATGCGCAGGACAAGGACCGGCTGATTGCCGTTCAGAAAACCACCCGGCTTGGAAAGGCTGAGTACTTAAGGCTGAAAACTCTGTATGAAACCGATCGGGTGGGTACCCTGTCAGACGTGGAAACCTCGGAAAAAAATTATAACACCTATCTGGATTCGGAAAAAACTCTGGGTAAAACCATTTCCCTTTACCCCCTGCAGATCGAAGAGGCCAAAAATGACCTGTCCCTGGATAAGGCGGATCTCAAAATGGCTGAACTGAATTTTACAAGATGTGTAATCACAGCTCCCTTCTCCGGCCGCATAAAGGCGGAATCCATCGAAACCGGTACCTATGTTTCAACTGGCACCAGTGCCCTTACTCTTACCGATGACCGGCTTCTTGAAATTCAGGTGCCCCTGAGTGACAAGGACGCCTTTGAGGTGTTGGGATTGAGACACACCCTTGGCGAAAATACCTGGTTTTCAGGCCTTTCTGCCATTGGCTGTCGTCTTGAGACCGTTACCGGCAAGTCCTTTGCCTCCATGAGCGCCCGGGTTCACAGGGCGGTGCAATATGATGAGAGCTCCAGAACTCTGTACCTGGCAGTTCGGGTTGCGCGGGAGACAGGTTTGGAAAACAGCGGGGGCTCCCAGGATATCGGCCAAGGCGGGATTCCCCTTGTTGAAGGGATGTTCTGCAAAGTCTATTTTCAGGGCCGGTCTGTTTCAGATGCTGTAAAAATTCCCCGTACGTCCCTGAACTCAGATGACACGGTTTACCTGGCCCGAAGCAATCAGCTTAAAACCCTGGCAATAACTCAGGTCATGGCAAAAGGGGATGATATCTATGTTATGGGAGGTTTTCAGCCGGATGACAGGGTCATCACCACACCCTTAAGCAATCCCATAGAAAATACCCAGTTGGTTCTTAAAGACGATAACTCTTCCACGAAAATTGCCCTTGTATCCGGAGATCTGAAATGAATTTGATCAAAGCCTTTGCTAAGAACCCTGTGTTCGCCAACCTTTTCATGGTGACCATTCTCATGGCCGGTATCCTTGCAGGGTCCGTTATGGTCAGGGAAGACATGCCGGAGATGAATCTGGATACCATTGAAGTCAGCGTGACCTATTCCGGCGCCGATCCCGAAGAGGTCGAAGAAGGAATTTCCCGCAAGATTGAAGATGCCATTGACGGCCTTGAGGGGATTGACGATTATACGTCTACCGCTGCCGAAGGGTCCTCCCGCACGGTTATCACCGTTAGCGACGGTTACGATGCAGACCGCCTTCTGGATCGGGTCCGCAACGAGGTGGACAGCATCGCAACCTTCCCGGGTGATGCAGATACCCCCTCCATTGTGAGACCGTCCATTCAAAAGGCGGTGATCAGTCTGGGATTGGTCAGTGAGATGGACGAAGCCCGCCTCAAGGAATGGGCTGATGTTATTAAAAAAGAACTCCAGCGTCTCCCCGGTGTCAGCCAGGTCAACCTATCAGGTACCCGGGCCTATGAAATTTCCATAGAGATTTCTCAGGAGACCCTTCGCAAATACAACCTCAGTATTGATGAGGTGGCGGATATTGTCAGCAAGAACAGTCTGAACCAGTCCGGCGGTACCCTGAGAACCACTGCCGAGGATATCCGCCTTCGGACCATGGGCCGCAAATACACTGGCCAGGAACTTTCACAGATTAAAATTATCAGCGGGGAGGACGGCCAGACCCTTTTCTTAGGTGATCTTGCCGTTATTAAAGACGGATTCACCCAGGATAATCTTTCCATCCTGGCCAACGGCAGGCCCGCCGTTCTGATTAATATCCTGGCAGGAGAAGAGGATACCATAGATATTGCAGATCAGGTCCGCCAATTCCAGGAGAAGAAAAATGAGCAGCTTCCAGAAGGATCTCAGATCGTCATTCTTTCCGACAACACCGAAAGTACCCGGTCTAACCTCTCTACCCTTTATTCTAATGCTGCTATGGGGCTTGTGCTGGTATTTGTTCTGTTATGGCTGTTTATGGACACCAAAATCTCATTTTGGGCAGGTATGGGCATTCCTATATCGTTGCTTGGAGGCCTGGCCATTGTACATTTTTGTGGAATTTCTTTAAATAAAATCACCCTGTTCGGGCTGATCATGGTGCTGGGGATCGTTGCCGATGATGCCATTGTGATAGGAGAGTCCATCTTCTATCACCGAAAAAATGGAGCATCTTCGCTGGATGCGGTGATACAGGGTGTGTCCGAGGTGGGGCTACCGGTTCTGGCGGCTATTTTCACCACCATAGTTGCCTTTTTCCCCCTGTATCACATTGACGGGATGATGGGGAAATTCATCGTGGCCCTGCCCACAGCCGTGATTGCCTGCCTGCTGGTATCCCTGGTGGAGTGTCTGTTCATGCTGCCGGCCCATCTGTCTAATTTATCGGATTATTCAAAACCTGCAAAAAAGAAAAATCCTGTATTGACCTTTATTAACCGGTTCCATGACAAGACTGTGGCCAGTATGGAAATCGTAGCTGAACGGGTTTATCTGCCCGTGTTAAAAACCTGTGTCCGGTACCGGTATATCTTTGCAAGCCTATGTATCATGGTTCTTTTATTATGCGCCGGTCTGATCACCGGTGGCTTTATCAAGTTCAACGTGTTTCCCAAGCAGGCCTCTTCAATTATCGTAGCTTCCGTGGAGTTTCCCGAAGGGACTCCCTTTGCGGTCACCCAGGCTGCCGTAGTCAGGATTGAAGCAGCTGCCCGGGATGCAGCCCAAAAATTTGAAACCCTCAACGGGCAGTCCCTGATCGAGAACACCCTTGCCACCGTAGGACAGGAGGCAGGAGGAACGGCAGGCAAGTCGGACAACTCATCTCCCCACAAGGGTGGTGTCCGGGTCACTTTGCTGGATCCCGGAGACAGCGGTGTTCATTCCGATGCGTTTATCACAGCCTGGGAAAATGCTACAGGTCCCATTGCCGGTGTTCAGTCCCTGGATTTTTCCGCCTCCAACAGCGGCCCTCCGGGTGCTCCGGTGGAGATCTGCCTTCAGGGACAGGATCTGGATCAGATGTCTGATGCCGCCGACAGGATTATGACAAAGCTTGCCACCATAGACGGGGTATCCCAGATCTATTCCGATAATGCCCCAGGAAAAAATGAACTTAAATTTCATATTAAGCCTGAAGCCGAATACTTAGGAATAAGTCTGTCGGATCTGGCCACCCAGATTTACGGCGCCTATTACGGATCAGAAGCCCTGAAAATCCAGCGGGATAATGATGAAGTCGATGTTTATGTCCGTCTGACAGAGGCGGAACGCCAGACCCGGGATTCCATCGGAGAGTACCGGATTAAAACCGATGACGGCACCTGGATTCCTCTGGATGCTGTGGCCGACATCAGTTTTGAACCGGGATTTTCCACCATAACCCGGAAAAACGGTCTCCGCCAGATCATGGTTTCCGCCAAGGTCGATACCGGTAAGATTGTGGCCGGAGAGGTGATTTCTACCCTTAATCAGGGTGTGTTCAAGGACATCAGTTCCACTTATCCTGATATGCAGCTTATTCTGGAAGGAGATGCCAAGCGGTCGGCGGAATCCTTCGGCAGCCTATATATCTGGATACCCATCTCCTTCATGGGCATGTTCGTGATCATTGCCACCATGTTCAGGTCGTATATCCAGCCCTTTCTTATCTTGCTGACCATTCCGTTCGGTCTGGTCGGAGCGATCCTCGGACATTTTATTATGGGGCATATGCTGTCCATACTCTCTGTCTTCGGTATGGTGGCTCTGTCCGGTGTTGTGGTAAACGATGCCATTGTGTTGATTGAACGAATTAACATGAACCTGGAAGAGGGGTTGGAATTTTTCGATTCTATTTTCCAGGGCGCCCTGCGACGGTTCCGGGCCGTGATGCTCACCTCTATCTCCACCATCGGCGGGCTTTTACCCCTGATTCTGGAAACCAGTCAGCATGCCCAGCAGCTGATCCCCATGGGGATTTCTCTGGCCTTTGGTGTTGCCTTTGCCACGGTATTGACCCTGGTGCTTCTGCCCTGTCTGTTCGCCATTATCAACGATATCCGGTATGCATTGGCCGGCGGGTTCGGTCCTGTTCAGGTTGCCAGAAATACCCTGGAACCGGCTTTTAAACGTAATGCCATTGAATCAACCACCACGGAATTATCTTCTTCAGGAGCATCGTCATGAGATCTTTATATATTATTGTTTTCTGCGCAATTGTTCTTCTGTTTGGTCCAGGTCAGGTCAGCCCTGTCCTGGCCGCATCCACTACCGGCCAACCCAAAGCCGAAAACCACCAATCCCCGGCACCAGCCACCACACTGACCCTGGCCCTGGCCAAACAGATTGCTCTTGAAAACAGTCCTACCATAGAGGCTGCCCGGGAAAGGGTTGTACAGGCAATGGAAACCATCAACCAGGGCCGAGCGGATTATTTACCCACAGTGGCACTGTCCTCATCCTGGGATTATACCGAAAAGACCAACGCCTTTTCTTCCTCTACCGGTGAAAACCAGTACACAAATAAGATCTCCGCCACCCAGATGCTTTTTCAGGGGTTTTACCGGAAGTACAACACCCTGGCTGCCCAGCATGGAGAAAAGATGAGCATAGCTGCCCTGGAAGATGTGCAGCGTGTCCTTGCCTGGTCAATTGCCCAGAGTTTTCTCAATGTGCAGTTGGCGGTTGAGGAGATCAGAATTGCCCGGTCCGACATGGCCTTTAACCAGGACCAGGAAAAGGAAGCTGTCGCCAAAGAGCGTCTGGGAACCGGATCTTACAGTGATGTGTTGAATTATAAGACCAAGGTTAATGCGGCTAAGGCCTCGCTGATTGAGGCCGGGCAATCCTATAAAGAGTACAGCTATGGCCTGGCCGCACTCATGGGGTATACAAATGCGCAACTGCCTCAGAAAATGAACGTTGAAGCCCTTGATGCTTCCAGCCTGTCAGGGGATCCTGCCCATGAGACTGAACTAGCCACGGATATCAGTTCCGCCCTGGCTGACCGCCCGGATTTAAAAGAGGATGAATTTGCGATTCAGGAGGCTGAGGCCAGAATCAACCGGGAAAAATCAGATTATTTTCCCACGGTTTCACTGGTCGGCGGTTATGGTACCAGCAGCGTCGATGAATTCGACGGCTTAAGTGATTCAGACAATATGGGGGCATCCGTCGGTGTCTCCTTAAGCTTTGAACTCTTTTCCGGCGGTGCCACCCGGTCGGCCGTTCGAAGTGTGATGTCTGAAAAACGGGAACTTGCCCAGGAACGCAAAGAGGCCAGAATTACGGCGGCATCGGAAATCCGGTCGGCATTATCCAATGTGGATTCTTCCCGCGGGAGCCTGGCACTCCAACAGGACAACGCCTCTCTTGTGGAAACCACAAGGGATCTTGTTCAAAAAGAATACCGGGCTGGCCAGGCCTCTTTAGTCCGTATGAACGAGGCACAGAACGATCTTGTTGCAGCCCAGGGGGATCTTGCCGATGCCCGAGCATCTCTTGGCCTTGCCTTGGAAGAGTTAGACTACTATACTGGCCGTAACATATCACAACAATGAGAGGTCCCGATGAATGAGAATATCCGTTTGCTGGTCATTGAAGACAACCCGGCAATTGTAGAAAACATAAGTGACTTTCTGGAAGCCAAAGGCTTTATAATGGATTTTGCCATGGACGGTATCGGCGGCCTTCATCTGGCCCTGACCCAGGAGTATGACGTCATTGTTCTGGATTTAATGCTGCCGGGTATGGACGGGATTACCCTGTGCCAAAAGCTCCGTGGGCAAGCGGATAAACAGGTGCCTGTGATCATGCTCACGGCCCGGGACACTCTGGAGGACAAGCTGCTGGGATTTGAATCCGGGGCTGATGATTACCTGGTCAAACCCTTTGCCCTCAAAGAGCTGGAAGCCAGGGTGCGGGTCCTTGCCAAGCGTCGGTCCCAGGACAGAAAGGTGCTGACCGTCGGTGATCTGACCATGGACCTGGGCACCTTTGAGGTGATCCATCAGGGCCGGAAAGTCGAGCTGAACAATACCTGTATTTCTATTTTAAAACAGCTCATGGAGGCCAGTCCCAATGTGGTGTCCAGAAAAGAGATGGAGCACACCCTGTGGGGAGACATGCCTCCCGGCAGCGATGTGCTCAGAAGCCATCTTTATAATTTGCGGAAAAAAATCGACAAGCCCTTTGACTCCGCCCTGATTCAGACGATCCACGGGGTGGGGTTCCAATTAAAGGACGGCCGAAAGGAATAACCATGAAATTTTACCAAAGCATCCGGTTCCGTGTCGTGACAAGCGTTTTGATTTTTGGCACCATTCTGGTGGTTATCAACGGATTCATTACCTTTCTTCTTATGGAGAAAAATGTCGGTCGTCTGGTGGATAACCTTCTGGAAACAGAGGTGGATTATTTTCTCTACCAGTATGAAAAGGACCGAACCACGCCACTTCCTCATTCAAAGTTTATTAATGCATATAAAGGAATGGACCAGGTGCCGGAAAAATTCAAAGAGGTGGTCCGGGATCTTGGTCCCGGTGTCCACACCATCTTTCCCCAGAAAAACAGCCCCCCCCTCCATGTCGGGATTATCGAGCTTCCGGATACCAAAATAACCCATTACCTATTCTTTCATGGCAGGGAATTTTTCAAGGAGAATGATTTCATTAATCCACTGCAAATCCTGATAATATCTCTGGGCGTGTTGCTGATTCCGGGTACCATCATCGGAGTGGTTACCTCCAGAATAGTGTTTAAGCCCATGATAGATCTCATGAATAAAATTAAAAGGCTGAATCCGGAAAATATCCCGGAGCAATGGACTGAACACTCCCAGAAGGGGGAAATCGGTATGCTGACCTCGACCATAGAGACTGCCATGCAGAGAATCAATGCCTTCATCCGCAGGGAAAAACAGTTTACCCGGGATGCCAGCCACGAACTGAGAACCCCTCTGACCATTGTCAAAGGTGCGGTTGAAATCATGGAACAGCAGCCGGAGTTGGATACAAACCCCTTGCTGAAAAAGCCCTTGAACCGGATTGCCAAGTCTGTGAACGACATGGAAACAACCATTGAAACCTTCCTCTGGCTGGCCCGTGAAGAAAACGACTCCACAGAGACCTGTGATGTTGAAGCGGCTGTTAAAAAAGCCGTGGGAAATACCCGGTATCTAATTGAAAATAAAGATGTCGAGCTGAAACTGGACCTACGCCACAACCCCACGCTTCAGGTAAGGGAGGAGGTCCTTTATATTGCCGTTACCAACCTGATACGGAACGCCTTCCAGTTTACGTCCCGGGGATCGGTAACCATCACTTCAGAAAACACCCACATCGAAATCATTGATACTGGCATGGGCATTGAACCGGACCGTCTGGATTCCGTAACCCAATCTCATATCAAGGGAGAGCAGAGCCAGGGATTCGGTCTTGGCCTGAGCATTGTCTCCCGGCTGTGCAAGCGGTTCGGCTGGGAACTTACGATCGACAGCCAGCCCGGCAAAGGGACCCACGTTAAAATAGAATGGAATTTGCCCACTGGGATTTCATAGGGGCAATCGGAACAATACAGATCTGTGTAGGAATTGCCGGCGGCAGCCTCTGGCTCATGATCAGGAACCGGCCGTTTATCCGTCAGGAAGGATAGGTCTGTATATTAAAATGGTCTCAAATACTTCAAGCTTTTTATGGTTGAAGCTGACTTGAGGGAAATTTTCCCCTCAGCTCAATCCTTCGATTACAAAAATATTTTCATGGGACTTGTTCAATTAACTGGACATGTCGGAAAATATTTATTAGACTTGTACAACAAACGAAACAAGTCTGGAGGATATTATGAAAATTGTCAATTTTAGTGAAGCAAGAAATAATCTAAAGTTTGTTTTAGACCAAGTCATAAATGATGCTGATTATACAATAATAACTCGTCGAAACTCAGAAGACGCAGTTGTTATGTCACTAGAGACCTTCAATAGTTATATGGAGACATTCTATCTTCTCAGGTCACCAGCTAATGCAGCACATCTTACAAAGTCTATAGAACAGTATAAAAGTGGAAAGATCCAAGAAAGAGAACTTTTAGATGAATAGAAAATTAGCCTGGACCGATGAAGCTTGGAAGGAATATATTTATTGGCAGTCACAAGATAAAAAAACACTCAAGCAAATTAATAAACTTATTAATGATACTATGAGGCAGCCATTTGAAGGAATAGGAAAACCGGAGCCACTGCGAGAGACTTTATCTGGTTTTTGGTCGCGGCGAATTGATGAAACAAATAGACTCGTATATGCTATTGATGATGGTTTTATTACTATCATTTTATGCAGGTATCACTACTGAATCATGCCAAATAATTGCCACCCACTGGTCTTTAACAGATATTAATCCTTAAACATGTGCTGATAAAAAAATTTATCACTCCGGGGCCTTGATACTGTCGGAAAAGAGAATCTTGCAATACCGGCAGAACTGCTCTGATTTCCGGCAAAAATGATGGAATTCTGGTGTATTTTTTTTGCAATTAACAGAGCATTACATTTTCATAAAAATATGGTTGGGGCTTTTTCCTGCTGCAAGGGCCATGGAATGCCGTGACATCAACCAGTCTTGATAGACGGCCAAATAAATATCTTCTTTATTTTTAAATATTTTATAAAGCAATGTGCGAGAGAAATCAGCCCGCCTGGCAATGTCCTCAAGAGTTTACTACCATTTATACTCCACACCATGTTTGAGTTTTGGGGTAAAGTCTTCATAGGTAGGGGGTTATGACTTGAATTGATGGCTACCTATTATCTGGCAGATAATTGAATTAAATTACCGTCAATATCCCTTGCAAAAGTTTTTCCCTTGATAGTGACAATTGATCCGCCCGCTTCTTTTACAGCCTTGAATGCAGCCCCAAGATTTTTTGTCTTGTACCCGGTGCTGATTATGCCCAGGTCATCTATACCCAGCGGACCCTGGGTGGCTTTTTTATTGTAAGTAAAGATTTCAAGTGTAGGCCCGTTATCTTTAAATCCCGGTACTGCCACGTGTTGCCCTTTAACATGAACCCCTGGGATGCCTACAAGGTTGGCAATCCATTCATTTTTATAGTCTCTTACCGATCCTGTTGGGATACCGCCAAAAGCTTTCTGATAAAATTCTGACAGTTTTTTCCAGTTGTCAGATATGATATTGACATGCAGAAACCGAATCTGGGCATTTTCTGAAGGCGCCAGCCCCAGTTTTATACGGACCAGGGAACCCAGAAGTCTTAAGATTGCCTGGGGGGTTTTGGAGGACGGCACAGGTAGATGCACTTCAATAACATTTCCCTCCGGATCCTTGGTGTAAACACAGACCTGCTTTTCAATCCCGGGAAACCGGCTGATAATGGATCCACCGTTTTCAACAATTTTTCTGACAATTCCCCTGACATCATCTGCCTCAAAACACAGATGAGCATACCCCAGATCATTGACCTGGAGAGGGCCCTGATTTGGCGACGGTGAGGCGGATGGCAAAATTTCAAGCATAGGGCCATGCCCCTCATATCCCGGCAGTGACAGCAATCCCCCTTTGGAAACAGTGTTGATCCTAAATGGTGTGTTGTCTTTGACAGGTTTGCACCCAAAAACCTGGGTATAAAATTTTGACAGGGCTGGTGGGTTCCCAGCCAAAATTGTTATGTTACTGAACCGGTAGCTGGATGTTGAATCTGTATATATCTTATTTTTGGGGATTGAAACAATCCACCAGAGACTAAAGCCTGCCAGAATAGCGATAAAAATGATCAACCCCAGGTATCCCCTATTTAATCCGAATGCATCTGTCATTTGCAGTTTTCCTTTTTTTAATGGAGCGGGTTTTCCATGCTGAAAAATCCCTTTGAATTTCGATCAAAACTGGGCAGATAAATGTGATCCCTGCCCGGAACGACAACTGAAATATCACTGATGGCTGTACCATTATGGGAGGTAAAATACAGAGGGGTAGAACAATCCGGTGAAAAGGCGATGATTCCCGTCTCCTTTTTCGAATTGAACAGGCAGGCAGGCAGCCTGAGAATCAAGGGCTTGATCCATGGATTTTTATGAATCCAATTAACAAGGGAAGATCTTTGTTTTATCAGCCCCACCCATATTCTTCCCTTGGAATCATAATCCAGTCCGTCGGGCATTCCGGGCAGGTCTTTTTGCACCACTTCATCCTGCCCGGCTTTTTCCCCAAAAAGGTAGAGCCTCAGGATCCGGAACTTGACCGTTTCCGTGATCAGGATGGATATTTCTTTTTTATCGGGACCCTCTTCCAGCAATACACCGTCTAAAAAAGTATATCCCCGGGCCACACAAGCAATGGTGTTGTCGTCAAGGTTAAGACACCAGAGGAGCCCATTCTTACCCAGGGTGATGGCTTCACCCAGAGCTCCCCCGCCCATGGAGGCACCCTCATAGGCAAAGGGTTCACTAAAATAAATTCGTTTGCCGTCCCTGCTGATATCCAGGTCATTACAAAATTTTAGGGGACGGCTGTTATCATTGTTCAGTTCATCCAGCGGCCTGCTAAAATGGCTTTGGCCAGCATAGACGACTCCCTGGTTCCCTGGCGGCACCCCAGGGGGAGACGGTAGTATGGGGGCACGATTTACCAGGGGGCGTATGGCTTTAGTTGAGATAGTGAGTTCATAGATCCCCACCGTTTCATCTTCAGGATAGGTTTCTCCGTACAGGTAGGAGGCACAAAAAACAATCTTATCCGGATTTCCAGGAACCTGCCGGGCACCGGCAGCCATGAGAGGTGCATCAACAAACCGTTTTGCTATCATTTTTTTGAGATCTACAATCCAGATCCAACCGTCCATACAGGTCACAAAGGCCCGTCCATAATCCTCTTGCAAAATGACCTCGTCATAGCCTGGAAGGGTATTGGCTGCCTTGATAAGGTTTTCTGATAAGGGATCCCCCTCGGCCTTTGATTCAAGGATGGCATCAGGCACCTCTCCCATTTCAAAGGCCGGTTGGATAACCAGATGGGATGGCGGTGCCGTGGCCACCCATAAAATGATCAGCACGAATACACTGGCTGAAACAATCATTGCTTTTGATCTGTTTTTCAATTTCACTTTTCTCCCCTTTTTTCCTGGATTAGTTATATGGCTTAAAGGCCAAGGGTTTTTAAAATGATTTTCTCCGTGATGCCTGCAGGTAAGGCACGCATAAGCAAGGCGTCCTGGATATAATTATTATGAAGCTCATACCGTCTGGCAGGTTTTTTTGTTTCAATGGCTTTTATAATGCAAGCTGTAATTTTTTCCATGGGAATGGCTTTTTGAGCCGATTTAACAGTTCGTTTTAAGAATTCCTGCAACGGTTTTTCGTATTCAGCCATTGAGGTCGTTTTTTTCAGTTCTTTTTGAATATCATCAACCATGGGGGTTTTAATCATGGCCGGAGCAATGACCACCACTTTTATACCCAATGCACTGAATTCATATCGCATTGCCGTTGAAAGCGCTTCAACCCCGAATTTGCTGGCAGAATAGGCCCCTGTAAAGGGCATGGTCCGGGTGCCGCTTGCCGAACTCAAGTTTATGACCCTGCTTGCTTTATGTTTCCTTAACAGGGGTACAAAGGCCCGGGTCACAGTATGGATGCCAACCACATTCACCATGAGAATCTGTTGAAACCGGCTTTCGGTTAAATCCATAAGCGGCCCATTGGTTATGACCCCGGCAATATTCAGCAGGGCCACCAAAGGTCTGCCGCTCAGCTCTTGGTTGACTTGCTCTTTGGCCTTTTCCACGCTATTTTCTTTGCGTACATCAATGATCACCGGCCTGCACCGGTCCCCGTAGGCTCCGGTAATTCTATCCGCTTCTGACTGGTCAATGGCGCCGCCGAACACGGTATACCCATTTTGAATCAGTGCCCCTGCCGCAGCAAAGCCAATACCAGATCCTGCACCGGTCACCATCACACAACTATTCTGGTTTAACGACATTAACCCCTCCTTTAATTTGAGCTGTTTTTTGATACGAACACATCAAACTTCAATCACCATTGATTTCAAATCAATTTCATGGTTGGCCAAACAGCCAACACAGTTTTGTTTTCTTGACATTTTTTGCAGCCATTCAAAGGAACGAATCGTCTCACCCCTGTCACTCATAATGCCGGGAAGTATCATCTGTTCCCATGATTTGTACGCATAACCGCAGTCCCCTGTGAGTAACAAAAATTTTCCATTGTTTTGTATCAGCACAGCCACATGACCCGGCGTATGTCCGGGAAGATTAACAAGGACCAGGGACTGGTCACCGAACAAGTCAAATGCCCGGCCCACTGGTCCATATTTTGAGGGATTCAACTTGAATGTCTTTAAATCCACGCCTTTCCACATGTGATGCACATATTTGATTTTGTCTTTGGAGGCAAAGGCAAGCTCATCTTCGCTCACCAGAATTGTTCTGGCCTGCTTTACCAGCTTTAATCCGCTGGCATGATCGGTGTGCAGATGGGACAATACCACATAATCCAGATCCGAGGGTTTCACTCCCCTTGAGGCCAGAACTTCATCAATTGCTTGTCCAGGTTTTTGTAAGGGCTTGTTAATCAAATAGTGGAGCCAGGTCAGTTCTTTAATGGGCCTGGATCTGACCCTTTTGTGAAACCCTGTGTCAACAAGAATTTTTCCCTTGGGATGCTCAATGAGATATGCGGTAACAGGAATCTTGAGTCGATGCTTGGGTGACCGGAAAAGACCCAGAATGGCAAAGGGGTTTAATGGTTTTTTCTCAGGCATGAAAATTGTGGATTCATCAACCAGAGTTGAACCGCAATGAAGAATATGGATTTTGATCTTTTCTGTCATACCGCACCTATTTGAAAGGGTATACATTGGTGATATTCTAAGGCCTTTTCCATTATGTCAGAAGTCAGACAGGTTCTGGTAGAACATGGCTGTGGCCGGGCTTAAAACCGTGGGATCTGTCATAACATTAACGCAGGCAGGTTTGCCTGAAGCTGCTGCTCGTTTGATTGCCGGAATGATGTCTTCATCTTTTTCCACAAATTCTGCGTATCCGCCCAACCCTTCCACCACCTTTTCGTAATGGCGCAGGCCCAATTCCGAACAGGTGCACCGGTCCGGTCCCAGGCTTATCTCCTGGGAGTGCTTGATCATTCCCCAGGCACAGTCATTGCTGACCACACAGATCACCGGAATATTGTGGCGGACCATGGTGTCAAATTCCATGGCGTTCATACCGAAAGATCCGTCCCCATGGAGCAAAATCACGGGTTTGTCCGGATTTGCCAGCTTTGCGGCCATGGCAAAGGGAATTCCCGTACCAAGACACCCCAGAAGAGAGCCTGCCGGAGAGAGCACACCGGCCCTGTGTTGGGACGAGAATCCTGCCATGCCGTAGTAACTGGTGTCACCGCCGTCAGATACATAATAGGCATCCTCTCCAAAAACTTCCATGATACGCGATACCAGTCTCAGGGGCAAAATGGGATGGGACGGGGTGGTTTTATGCTGGGTTTCGGTTACCATCATGGCACTGGTGGCTTTTTTCACTGTGTCCAGCCAGGGGCAGTGATTTCCGGGTTCCACCAGGGGGGTCAGCAGTTCAAAAATTTCTGAGCAGTCACCCACCAGGCCGACCTGTGAGGTCCGGTTTCTGTCAATTTCACCAGGATCAATATCGATGCGGATAACCTTGGCATCGGGAAAAAGCTTGGTGGCCTGCATGACCCAGCTGAACCTGAGCCCTGCTGCAATAATGACATCAGCCTGGGGGGCTGTTGCTGCCACACCAATAAATCCCCCTTCGGCCAGGGATTGGGGATGGGTATCGGGAAGGGTGCCCCTGCCGTTGTTTAAAAGGGCAAAGGGGAACCCTGTTTTTTCAATAAAGGTTTTAAACGCCCCATCGTTTTTGCTGAAACCCACCCCGCTCCCGCCGATGAACAACGGTTGCTCAGCCCCATTGATCAGTTCAGCTGCGGCTTTGAGTTCTGTTTCATGGGGCCGGGTGATGGTGTTATGCCGCTTTTTAACAGGAAAGCTTAAATCCCGTTCATCCATGGAAACAAAAAGAATATCCGGAGGCAGCTCAAGGAACACAGGTCCGGGACGCCCTGTCACAGCCTGTCTAAAGGCCGTGGCCATGTATTCGGGTATCCGTTTGATGTCATAACATGTGCCGCACCATTTGGTAATGGGTTTAACCACATCGATCTGATTCATTTCCTGGAGGGCATCAGTATTGTCATCTCTTAAGGGGTGTCTGCCGCAGAGTACCACCAGGGGAGCTGCGTCCAGAAAGGCATTGGCAATACCGGTGACCGCATTGGTAAACCCGGGCCCTGCCGTAACAAGACAGACACCGGGTCCATCGGTATAAATGGACCAGGCGTGTGCCATCATGGCTGCGGCCTGTTCATGTCTGACATCCACGGTTTTGATGCCATAGGTGTTTAAACCGTCCAGAATGTTTTCAATATGGCCGCCGGAAAGGGTAAAAACCATCTCAACATTTTCAACTTCCTTCATGTATTTGGCTGCAATATGCCCGCCGAAGATCTGTCCCATAATTTTTCTCTCCTAGTGTTAAAAGTCTATCATCTCTTTTGGTTGAATGGTTTTTACCCGATCAGGCGGGTACCGTCCTCAAACCACTGGGCGTAAAAGCTCATCCCTTGGATTTCAAGATCCCCTTGGGCGGCGGCATTGAAGGCTGCATCCTTTTTTCTGTCGGTCAATACCCTGAAGCCTGCGGCCGCATCCCTGAAAACCAGGGCCGCATCGAACTGATCCAAATCTTTGGTGGTTGAAGAAAACTTCCCCTTGTTGAATACAAAGATTCGGCCGCACTTTTTGTCTCTGGTCTTAATCACAATTCTTGCTTTCATCTTACGGATATGCCTTTTGAAGCCCTGATGGGTGAGGGAGGCAATTTTCAGGACCTGCCCGAGGGCGAAAAGCAGCAGGGATAATTTCATTGATATCTCCTTAAATGATAATGTTTGTAGCCTATCTGTACGGCTTTGACATATACTTGTAGTCTGTTAAGAGAGGGTTGACAATTGCATGAAAGGCCAATAATAATATCATTTACGGCCATTTTTATTGAAACGGAGAAAAAATGCATCTATCCTCAAGAAAAAAGCTTCCGCTGTTCCGTTCGATTAACGGACTGGCTGTCCTGACACGATATGCCGCGATTCAGGGGGTTGATCTTTCATTGTTAATTAAGGGTGGCGGCATCAAGATCAGTGATCTGGACGATCCGGATTTTCTTGTAACACCTGATCAAGAGCTCATTGTTATAAATAATATTATTAAGCTGATGCCGGAACCGGGTCTCGGATTATCCATTGGCGGGCAGTATCATAACGGAGTTTTAGGGAAAATCGGTGCAGCAGCGATTAACAGCAGTACTTTTGGAGAAGCGCTAGAAATTTTTTTTCAATTTGACGAACTTCTTTTGACCTATTTTCATTTTGATATTAGCATAAAAAAAGATCTTGTCTATTTTCTGGCAAGGGAAAAAATTGATCTAAAAGAAGCCCGTCTTTTTGTTTCTGAAAGAGAATTTGCTTCCATGCACCGAGTGACCTCTGACCTGTTAGGAAACCCCGTTCCATTCAAAAAGATTCACTTTGCCTATGCAGAGCCTGAATATGCTTTGATGTATCAGGACCTTTTCCAGTGCCCCCTTGTATTCAACGCAGAAAAACACATGGTCGTTTTCGATAAAGATGTCCTTTTCCGACAACTACCCATGGCCAACCCGCTTTCAAAGAAGACATATGTCAAAGAATGCAGGGAATTGGTGTGCCGAATCCAAAAGAAGGGAACCGTTTCAAAAAAAGTCATCCAGGAAATTAAATTTCACCGGAATGAATATCCTGACTTTGATAAACTTGCAAGCTACCTGAATATGTCACCAAGAACGCTACGACGCCGATTGACAGATGAGGGTACATCCTACAAAGAGCTGGTATCTGAAATCCAAAAAAACAAGGCCATCAAACTTATCCGGACTACCTCACTTACCATTGAGCAGATTGCCTATGAAGTTGGCTTTAGCGAGGTGCCGAACTTCTATCGGGCTTTCAAACGCTGGACAGGTTCAACACCTGGCAGCTACCGGTCAGAAAACCTGCAATATATAGAATCAGATTCGCCTTTTCCCTAACTGGTGAACCTCAAAAAATATGCCGATTATCAGGCTTCACACCCCAGGATTTGGCAATTCCATAATCCAACCCACGCATTTGATGATACGCCCCGTCACCTTTAAACAAACCCTAGCGCATTGATAACAATTTCAAAATAATTTAATGGGATAATTTCTCCTGTTTGATAAAATATATAAAACAGGAGGGGTATTCACCCCATGACAACTCAATTAAAAACCATGGCGCAACTAAAACCCATGGAATCGAGGAAACCAGCTGCACCCCGGACAGATCTGCCATATCTTCTGGAGATCATGGAGATCGATACCAGCTCAACACAAGGGTTTTTGGCATCCTTACCCTTTAATGTCCGGGACACCACCGCGGGCACAGAAAACGAATTTCAGGCAGTGGTTTTGGGAAAAAGACAGGACCTGGACCTTGCCATCACCATAGAAGACTCCAACTACTATAAAAATATCGTTCGCAGAGCAGCCTCGGGGGATACTTCCCGAAAAAAAATGCTGGGTCTTGAACGCTATCTGAATCAGCGAACAGATGATGTCTGGGAAAACAGCTGGGTCAGATTTCCACAAAAAGAGCTCAATACCTATGCCAATCATATCTTTAATGCCGACCTTAAATCGGACAAAACAGACCCAGCCTCTAAACCGCGATCCGATTCAGCAAGTTTTACCTTTGCCAAAGAAGGGGAGACCTTTGTCCGCCTCCCTGTCTCCTATCTGTTAAAGCTGGCACTTGCAGATGCCCTGGGGTCCGTCGAGGTGGGGCACCCCCTGGTGAGGATTACCGGCGAAAAAATGATGGCCCATTTTTCAAATGACAACACCTCTCCTGAAATTTTTTCCTTTCACCCGGTGAAGGCAAAAGTCGCAGAATCCATGGGCCAGAGACTTGCCAAGGAAACCCTGATCCGTTTTCTGTTTACCCAGCTGCTGGTGCAATATGCCCAAACCAAATTTCGCCTTAAGGATCATGGTCAACAGGTCAAAATTTATTTTTCCTCTTCCCCGCCCACCATGCAAAAACAGCTCAATGACAACATTTCGGATTCCTTTTACCGCTCGCTGTTCATGAGCCCCTGTCTATCTGGCTGGACCCGGGGCCAGGAAAAGCATGAATACATGAAACTGTGCCATACCGTTCTTTCCAGAAGCCAGCTCAACGGGATTTCAAAGCTCCGGGAAGCCGGGATCATCAATTCCAATCTGGTGGCCCTGCCCAACACCTCCAATGTTAGCCTGGCCAACAACGGTACCCATATCAGCATCGGGAGCCAAAAGCTCGGTCGGCTACTCAAAGATCCAGGTTCAGGGTATACCCCCTTTCATGAAAAATATGTGGGAGACTTGGTGATTAAAATTACTGAACATTTTTTGTGCCTATTCCCCGGGACCTACAGTGCCTCTCCGCTGCGCATGCGATTTGAAGATTTCCATCCGGAACGTGCACTGGGTTTTTTACCCCATGAGATTGATTATACCCATCTTCGAATGATCTGGAGACGATGGAAACGCAAGGCCGCGATCCATATTTGCGGCCAGGCCCTTACCCCTTTTGGTCCGGCATGGATAGACCGGATTCTCAGCCGCAGCTTTGGCCTGAAAGGAGATTTTATTCCCGATGCCCGGCTGGTGGACTACTTTGTCAGTCTCATGAGCACCGATCAAAGCCCGGCCTTGAACGGGGCCCCTGGAAATGAAGAACAATTGAAAAAAGATCTATCCCAAATGGGGGTGTTTGATGAAAGGATGCCCTTGTACCAGCTGGTCAGAATCCGCAAACAGTCTGAAATGGGCTATACCGGGTTTGAGCACCGCTATTTTTCCATCTTTGAAAATCTGGGGTCGGATATGGGCGATGCCGCAGACCTGCAGCAGCTGATAACGGCGCAGGCCTACCATTATATTCTGACCGGAAAAATCACCCATGAAATGATTCCGGACACCCCGGACGTCGAAAGTGAACGTAGGCAGATTTTCTTTTGCAGCGCCATCGATATTCCCACCTGTTATGTAAAAATCGATAGCCAAAATCTGTTTTTACAGCAGATTGTCTCAAAAATTCCAAAAACCCGTGTGAGCCGAAGATATCCAGGATATACGAGGATCCTGCTGCAAGATTATAAAAAAGCGTTGATTACACTTTTAAACACCGACGGAAAGGACCTGGTTAAATCCTTTTCCATGGAAGGCACTCTTTTGGACCTGAAGGCAAGGATCCAGTATCCCGAAACATTTTCCGCCGCCGGAAAACTGACCCGGGGGATACTTAAAAAGGAAAAGAAACGAGACCCCATGCGTTTTAGAGGGGAGCTCTTTAATAAAAAAGCAGAAAATTTTTATATCAATAACCTGAGAGAACAACAAATGGAAGAAGCCTTTGCAGCTCTCAAAAAAGAGTTCTATCAAATGGATGTTTGGGTAAGCTACGATCAATCCCCCCATAGAGAGGCAATCAAAACCATTCTTGGAGAAAAGGATTTACACACGTTTTTGGCCGAGGTGGAAGCAGGCGTTCTTGACAATAAGCTGGGTCAGGAAAACCTGAAAAAACTCATTTATCTGATCATTCTCTATATCAATATGGAGAGCAAAACCGCGTAAACAAAGGAGATTAACAGTGCCAGCAATGCAACTTCCCATCCACCAGTATATTGAAAGAAAAACGGCCACGATTAAAACAGAACGCCTTTTGAGCGACAGGGTGATTAACCTGCTCTATTCCCGCATCCGGGAAGTTTCGCCTTTTTTGTTCAATCGGGTGATCTCAAAACAGGCATCCGCCCTGTTGGGATTTCTCAACTATGATCTTCTCAATTGGCCGCTGCCAGGTTCGGGAAAACGCATAAACCACAAAATTTTCCAAGAGCTTGCAATCAACACCGACGAAATATGGGGAAACCCAGAGGATCCAGGGGGAATTGCAGGGATAAACACCTATAGAAAACTCTTTGAACGTCAAATCCGGTATTGGGAATGCAGACCCATGGAAGCAGCTCCCAACTCAGTGGTGGCTCCCGCTGATTCCCGCATGCTCATTGGCTCTTTTCCCGTTCAAAGCAATCTGCACATCAAGGATAAATTTTTTTCTTATTCCGAATTGATCGGGCCAGACAAGGCGCAGTGGTTGTCAGCATTTGCCCAAGGCGATTATGCTATTTTCCGGCTGACCCCGGATAAATACCATTACAACCATACTCCTGTTGCGGGTCATATCC
Organism: Desulfobacteraceae bacterium; assembly: GCA_022712835.1. The sequence goes on along the minus strand of JAFLJU010000379.1, from coordinate 9,201 downwards.
TGGATACCTACGAAATTAACGGGAACTATCATTCCTGCAACCCGGGAGCGGTGGTTAAATCGGTCACCCCCTACTCCAAAAACCGACGGGTCCTAACCATCATTGACACGGATGTTGCGAACGGGAGCCAGGTGGGGCTTGTGGCCATGGTGGAAATCGTGGCATTGATGATCGGCAGAATCACCCAATGTTACAGCCGTGAGCGATACGACAACCCATATCCACTGGAAAAAGGAAATTTTATTCAAAAAGGACAGCCCAAAAGCCTATTTTCCCCAGGCAGTTCCACCACTGTCCTTATTTTTCAAAAAAACAAAATACAGTTTTCCAGTGATTTAGTGAAAAACCAGAACAGATCGGATGTTGAAAGCCGGTTTACCCTGGGATTTAAAACCCCTTTGGTTGAAACAGATCTCAATGTTGGGGAGACAATTGCAAAATCTAATTAACAATTGGAGAGGCTAGTTAATGGAACAAATGCTATTTATCGCAAGCATTGCAGTATTAATTGTTATCGCCCTTTTTCTTGGATTCAAACATCTTCCTGGGGAAAAATGGCAGATCCTTGCCACCATGCCCAGGGGAAATCAGGGCAATGGACACTGGAACGGGTTGAACCTTACCTACTACGGGGTGCTCAGCGCTAACGCCTATACCTTTGCCGTGGGAATATTTTTTATCTTGGGCGCATCTGTCAACATCCCCCCCTTGGCTCTTTGTGTGCTTATCACCACCCTGCTTATGGTGTGCATGCCCGCAGCCAAGATTGTTGCCAGAATCGTGGAAAAAAAACAAGGTACCCAAACAGTGGGAGGGGCGTTTTTCGTCGGCACCCTGACGGCCCCCTTTCTGATTTGGCTGATCAATGAAACTCTGGGGAAATTCATGGGGTTCCAGATGAATGTCATTGTTGTTTTGTCAGCCATCTGCATCGCCTATGCTTTTGGAGAGGGGTTGGGGCGACTGGCATGTATCAGTTTTGGGTGTTGCTATGGCAAACCCTTACATCAATGCAGCCCCTGGGTTCAAAAATTCTTTGCCCGTTTTTATTTCATCTTTTCCGGGAAAACCAAAAAAATCTCCTATGCCTCTGGTCTGGAAGGAGAAAAAGTGATTCCTATTCAGATTATAACAGCCTCTCTCTATTCCGTCGCAGCCCTTCTGGGAACCTGGCTGTTTCTGAACGGTTATTTTGCTCTGGCATTCATAGAAACCTTGCTGGTAACTCAGGTCTGGCGGATTTTTTCTGAATTCTTTCGGGCGGATTTCCGGGGCGATTTCACAATTACCCCCTATCAACTCATGGCAGCAGGGGGAATCCTCTATTCTATGGGTATCGTTATTTTGTTTCCGGCCACCCAAACACTTACCCAACTGGGCCTGGGGTTTTCCAATCTCTGGAATCCCTGGATGATCCTTGGGGGGCAGGCCATATGGATAACCGCCTTTCTGTATACCGGAAAAAGTTCGGTTACAGGTTCAAATATCTCTTTCCATGTGATGAATTATTCGATGAACCCGGCTATTTCATCCTCAATAAAAAGCAGATGAAGGTCTTCCTGAACCGTATGAAGGTAAGAGGGGTTAAGGACGATCTGTTTTTGCAGGCTGTTTCTGCCGATCAGCAGAGGGTAGCCGTAGATCTATCGGGAAGCCTTGAGTGGAGAGGATGACTATACGCAGTTCATCGCCTAAACGAATGGGATGCGGCAGGATACGCTGCTGCAAGAGTATCTGAATCTGTTTTGGGCTGAGTGTTTTTCCCTTATAGTCGGGTTGCAGAACAAATGTACACCCCTCTTTCCAGCCTGAGCAACCGTAGGCTTTGTGCCCTTTGATAACTTCTTTGCCACAAAACGGGCAGTTACCCCAGCGTGATGTGTCAAGCTGGATATTGCTTTCCTGAATCATGTTACGAATGTAACTTGCAATCCCGTTCATAAAGTCGTCCGGGTTCAGAACGTCACGCTCAATCTGTTTGAGTTTCTCCTCCCATTCGCCTGTCATTTCAGGTGATTTAAGTAGCGGATCTCTAATAAGTGCAATCAGACAACGACCCATATCGGTACAGTGAAGCTGCTTTTTCTCACGTCGGATATAATTACGGCGAAGCAGAGTTTCGATGATGGCAGCACGTGTTGCAGGAGTTCCGATACCACGTTCTTTAAGAGCTTCGCGCAGACTGTCATCCTCAACAAATTTTCCTGCTGCTTCCATTGCACCAAGCAGCGAATTCTCTGAGAAGTGTTTGGGAGGCATGGTTTTTCCTTCACGCAGGAAGGGCTCATGCGGCCCGGTTTCTCCTTTTGCAAAAGCTGGCAGGTTCTGCCCGTCAGCAGCAGCTTTCTGCTTTTTAGGAAAGAGGCTTGTCCAGCCGAGATCGACAATTTGTGTTCCTTTGGCCTGGAACGTTACCTGATTACTGACACCATTTACGGTGGTGATATTTTTGAGACAAATCGGGTAAAAGGCAGCGATGAACTGTGTTGTAATTGCGTCATAAACAAGTTGTTCATTGGGGCCGAATCTACGTGGTATCATCCCTGTCGGGATGATGGCGTGGTGATCTGTGATTTTTTTATCATTTATTATCCGTTTGCTGAAGGGGAGTTTAGACAGGTTGAGCTGGGCTACATCTTCCGGTCGAATGGCTTTCAGTTGTTCCAAAATTTTTGGGATACGCGGTTTCATATCTTCACTGAGATACCGTGAATCGGTTCGCGGATAAGTGACAAGTTTTGCTTCGTAAAGACTCTGGGTTGCAGTGAGGGTTTCTGCTGCCGGGAGTCCGTGCAGTTTGTTAAGTTCCCGTTGAAGCGTGGTGAGATCAAAGAGCTGTGGCGGCTGTTCTTTCTTTTTTTTGGCAGTGATCGATGTTACTACAAAATCGTGGTTTGTGATTTTTTCTAGCAGAGCACGGGCTTTTTCTTCTTTTTCAAAGCGTTTTCCAGTGTATTTAAAGACCACTTCCCGGTAACGGGTGCTAAGCTCCCAGAACGGTTGTGGGCGAAACTGGAGAATGGTGTCGTCACGTTCTACAATCATAGCAAGAACAGGTGTCTGAACCCGGCCAATGGTCCAGAGTACTCGATCATTTCCAGCACCTATTCGACCATGCCGTACGGTGTAATAGCGGGTAGAGTTCAGGCCGACAATCCAGTCGGATTCACTGCGACAGCGGGCAGCGGCATAGAGCGGGTCATAGTCATGCCCGTCCTTCAGGTTTTTGAATGCTGTAAGTATAGCCTCAGGTGTCAGCGAGTTGAGCCAGAGGCGCCGGATTGGTTTTGCTTCGCAGTTGGATAATGCCAGAATATACCGGAAAATGAGTTCTCCTTCCCGCCCGGCATCAGTTGCGCATACGATTTCATCAGCCTGTTCACAGAGTTTTTTTATAATCTGAAACTGTTCGGCAACTCCGCGGTTACTTATCAGCTTGAGCTTGAACTCCTCGGGTACAAAGGGAAGACTATCAAGCGACCAACGTTTTAATGCCGGATCATATTCGCCAGGCTCCTGAAGTGTGACCAGATGCCCAAAAGCCCAGGTGACTGCGCAGCCCCGTCCCTCAATAAATCCCTTCTTTGAAGCCTTGATGTCGAGTACTTTGGCAATATCGCGTGCCACCGATGGCTTTTCTGCTATAATTACTTTCATCCTACGATTTTCTCGCGATCTTTATTTTCATTTGTTAGGAACGGGAACAAAAGCAAGTAGGTAAGCGTAGACTCCAGGTAAGCGCAGACTCCGTAGATATTCAACTTGTTTCGTGTACGTTCCTTAATAAGCAGGCAAATATGAAGTTACCATTTTTCAAGGTATCAGCAATGAAACGTTTTATTCTCCTCTTGGCGTTGCTCACAGCCTTTCCACCCCTGGCAACAGATATGTATCTTGCTGCCACGCCACATCTCCAGAAGATCTGGCAACAGCCCCTTTCTATCATTAATTTGACCCTGAGTCTGTTTTTTCTCACCTATTGTATCTCACTTCTTTTCTATGGCCCTCTTTCTGATCGCTATGGCAGAAAACCACCGTTGATTATTGGAATACTGCTCTTTATCCTGGCAAGTATTCTCTGTGCTCTGTCTCAAAATATATGGATGCTCATAGGAGCTAGAATTCTTCAGGCGATGGGAGCAGGGGCTGCATCTGCAATAGCTCTAGCCATGGCAAGAGATAGATTGGAAAGTGGGCAGCGGGAAAAAGTTCTCAGTCAGATCTCTGTAATCATGGCGCTTGCGCCCATGGTAGCCCCATTGATCGGAAGTATGATCATGGAATACCTCTCCTGGCCATGGGTGTTTATCTGCCAGGGAATCATAGGGCTTGTGGCTTTATGGGGTGTTGTGATGACACAGGAATCCCACGATGGGCAAGATAAAGATGCTTCTGTTGCATCACTATTCAGGAGTTATGGCAGGGTATTGAGTAATTATCGACTTGTGGGACTGGTATTCTGTAATGCTGTGACCAGCCTTCCTATATTTGCTTTTATTGCTGCTTCATCGAGTATCTATATAAGCAGGTTTCAGATGGAGGAAAGTCTTTTTGGCATATTTTTTGGTGCAAATGCCTTCTGTTTTATGTTGGGTTCTATGATCTGTATGCGATTTGGGAAAAGGCTTGGAACGTTTCGGATGATAACTACGGGTTATGCAGGGATAGGGATTGGTGGCATTTTGATGCTTAGTGTAAATCTTAGCAACCACTGGCAGCTTGCAATTCCCATGGGAATAATCACCCTTTCGCTTGGGCTTAGTCGTCCACCATCGAATAATCTGGTGCTCGAGCAGGTTACTCGCGATGCCGGAACTGCCTCTTCGACCTTGGTTTTTTTCTATTTTATTTTTGGTGCAATGTCTATGGCGGCAGTGTCACTTGACTGGCCTGATAAGATTGAATTTATCGGCTGGATGGCTTGTGTGAGCGGGACTGTTTCTTTGTCTCTCTGGCTTTTTTTAAAAAAATATCTGCATGGTCTAAAAGAATGATTGAGACAGAAGACAGCGTTGACATGACACTAACGATAGGTATTAAAAGCAATAATATACTTTTTTAGTATTCGGTTCCCTTCATCACTGATATCCGAGAACTCAATTCCCAGAGTGTAGCGGTTTGCTTCTTGTTCACAGTGTATAACTTCCCCGGTGAGATCCACCAGATCTTCTTCAAGGCCAACTGTGATAAGAAGGGTGTCGCCAGGGGACATTGCATGAGTGACCTCCAGTTTCAGGCCATGTTCACTGATATCGAGGGTTCTTCCCATGGAGTAGTTGGTTTGCTGTCCTTCTCTGTCTATAGTGAGATAGTCAAGAAGATGGAGCGAATCCATCCGAATGTAGCTTCTTTTTTCACTGCTATCCATATTGTTTAACCTTGTTGTTTTCTGCTTGAATACCTACTTGGTATTTCGGGGAGGGCATTTTAAGTATTGCATCGTATTATAAAACATGAATTTCTCTCATTGTAAAAAAAAATTTGGTGAAAAATTAATTATCTGTATAGTAATTAGTTACTATGTGTTTTATTTATGTTGTGCTCAAGGTGTTATGGATAACACATAAAAGGCTCATAAATCCATCTGGTTATTGGAACTAATGTTAGACATTTAATACTGTGAAACTATGAGAAAAATAGCTTTTGGATATTCGACCCGGTGTAATATCAAATGTGAGCATTGTGTTGCTGCAGATGGTAGCGGTGAACATGTAAAGATGGATCTGACTCAGGCAAAGGATATTATTTCAGAACTGGCAAGTGGCCAGATTCAGGGGATCAGCTTCACTGCCGGAGAACCACTTATCTATGTTGATGATATTTGTGAGCTGCTCAAGATATGCCGGGAATACGGAATGTACACAAGGGTTGTGACCAACAGTTTCTGGGCACAAACGGTTGAGCGTGCAGACAGCTGTATCGAACAGTTGAAGGACAGTGGACTTTCACAGCTGCGTCTTAGCTACAGTCGCTGGCATCAGAAGAATGTAGCGCGTGAAAATATAGTAAATGCAGCCCGAAGCTGTATGAAAAACGGGATGGATTATTTTGTCTCTTTTGTGACTGATTTTTCTGAGCAGGATGATCTTTTCGAAGACTATTTACGGCACCATAAACTGATATTTTTCCCGGAGCCGGTCATTTTTTCAGGCAGGGCAGAATTATTTGAACGCAGCCCGATCCGCACCGATTATCAGGACAATTGCTGCCCTATGAATCCCTACCTTGCGCCAAATCTTGATTTGTATGCCTGTTGTGATGCCGGAAGTCATTTTACAAACACAAACTTTTTTTATCTTGGAAACGCTAAGCAGACCAGCATCGACGAACTGTTCGTCAAAAGTGAAACCAATAGCCTCTACAATCATATTCGGAATATGGGGATAAGCGGGATTGCTTCATTTGCCGGTTTCAAAGCAAGAGATATTATTCATTACAGGAAATGTGAGCTTTGCGAGAAATTATTTAATTCGCCTGATATGCTTAAGATTCTGGAGAGTGAGGCTAATTCAGGATTGGTTGCCATGTATAAGTAGGTAAGGTGAACATGATGCCCTGCGGGTAGAAGGTATTCGGTAACTGACACTACATAGGAATAATCCCAGCATGAATTTTGACTTTCCAATACATTTAAACGTGTTACCTGTCATTTCGTTTTCATTTTCAACATACTGGACTATGAGCGTTCGTATCACATGGCTTAAGCTCATGTCATGTACAGTAGCAACAGCTTCAAATTTTTTCTTTAACTCTTCCGGTATCCTTGCTCTTACAACGGCTGTTTTCATGATAACACCTCCTTTGGTCTACATTGTAGAACATCATATGCCAAAAACAATATCAAAGCTAAAGGACGCTGCTTTCATGCCAGGGGCAGGCTTGATAATTGACTGGGTTCTTAGGCAATTTCCCGATCATTCGGAGAATGCTCTATCCGTTCGCCTTGAGGACATCAAGAGGCTTCTTTAAGTACCCATTTGTCAAGCCTGACACTCCTGCTTTACACAACACAATGTCCATTTTTGGGGCCTTCAGAAGTTTGGCAATCTGTATAATGGAGAGAAAAACAAGAGAGGATATCGAGGTACACACTACCTTTTAAGGTATAGATAATCTGTCAAACAGTATCGTTGTACCCGGATTACCTATTTAATCTTCTCGGATTTATACCCGATTGTTTAAAATCCGGGTTAACCAAAATTTTATTTTGTTTCCCACGATAAAGTATGTTGAACTAAACCGCTGCGCGGAAAAACCCCCTGCAATCCCAGTAGAATACTGAGTTTTCCACCAATCGTTATACCTCCAACGCCAGATAAGATAGAATATCTTCATAGGATAAGCATGTCGCTTGTCAATTCTCTACTATGGAGGTATGCATTATGTCCACTGGTTCCCGTTTACGATTCATAGATTATCTTTCCCTGCAAAGATTTGCTCCCGCCACCAAAAAAGCCTACTACGGCGCAGTCAAGGGGATTGCAGGTTATTTCGACACAAAACGACCCGATACGCTGAGCAATGATCAGATTCAGGATTACCTGCTCTACACTATCCAGGTTAAAAAGCTGGCATGGGCAAGCTGTAATATCATTTTTTGTGGTTTAAAAAAATATTACCGCGATCATCTTGGCCGTGACGAGACAGAGTTCACTATCCCTCCACGAAGCAGATCAAAAAAGATTCCTATGTTGTTGAGCAAGGAAGCTGTCATGCGACTTTTGGAGACCCCTGCCAACCTGAAACACAGAGCACTGCTTGCCACTGTTTACGGCTCAGGATTACGGGTCAGTGAAGTTGTGAGACTTCGTCCTGAACATTTGGACTCTGATAGAATGACAATCAGGGTTGAACAGAGCAAGGGAAATAAGGATCGTTATACTGTTCTCTCACGCCATTGTCTGAAACTTCTACGTCTTCATTGGCAACTTGCAAAACCTGAAGAGTGGCTGTTCTTTGGCAGAAACAAAAAACAGCCCATGCCAATTAATACAGCACAGCGCATTTTCTATAATGCAAAGCAGGCAGCCGGCATAACTAAAGGTCGTGGCATTCATACACTGCGCCACTGTTTCGCCACTCATGCACTCGATGCCGGAGTTGAGATTTATGTGATCAAAAGATGGATGGGCCACTCTTCCCTGAAGACCACCTACGGATACATTCATCTCTGCCCCGATTATCTCAGCAAAGTAGAAAATCCTCTTGATTTGATGTACGCAGGGAGGCAATCATGAAAGCAAAGTTTGAAGTTGCTGAAATCTTCCGACGCTATGGAGATGAGTACAGAAGTCAGTATCCTGTCACAGTTAACCAGCGTAAGGTCATGGCAGCAATAACGTCCTGTCGAACGTCTCTTCTAGGTGGACACAGTGAATTTTGTGACCATTGTGCTGTTATCAGAAACAGCTACAACTCCTGCCGCAACAGACACTGTCCAAAATGTCAGACCATGACCAAGGAAGACTGGTTGGAGAATCGAAAGCAGGAGTTGTTGCCCTGTGGATATTTTCATATGGTTTTTACTTTGCCCCATTGTCTTAATCCGATTATCCTGAGCAATCGCAAAGTAATGTTGTCAGCCCTGTTTCGTGCAGTACGTAATACCATCATGAGTTTTGCTGCGGATCCCCAGTGGAAACTTGAAGGCAAGCCGGGGATGTTAACCATACTGCATACCTGGAGTCAAACACTGATTGATCATTTGCATATCCACTGTCTTATTCCAGCAGGTGTTCTTTCCTTTGACGGGAGACGCTGGAATCCAAGTAATGATAAATTCCTGTTCCGTGTTCAGTCTTTAGCAAAGGAGTTTAAGAAACAGTATCTTTCCATGATCACAGGCAGCCTTGATCCGGATGTGTCTCCTGAAAACAGTGCAGAATTATTGCAACAGGCCGCCGGGAAGACATGGATTGTGTATGCGAAAAAGCCTTTTTCCGGCCCGGAGCAGGTCTTGGAGTATTTAGGGCGCTACACACATCGGATAGCCATATCAAACCATCGAATCAAATCTATAGATGACGGGAAAGTAACGTTCAGCTACAGAGATAGACAACATAATAATGAGCTTAAAGAAATGACCCTTTCAGCTATGGAATTTATTCGTCGTTTCCTTCTCCATGTTCTGCCGTTTCGATTTATGAAAATCAGATATTATGGGTTTCTTGCCAATATTTGCAAAGCTAAAGCAATTCTTCT
>JAFLJU010000049.1 GCA_022712835.1 Desulfobacteraceae bacterium | reverse complement strand
GGACCAAGCGGAGATCTTTTTGATTGTCAATATTGCCCACAATAAAATCGCCGGTGGAGGTCATTTCAAGGTCACAATCCGAGTGCAGGGTGGCACCCCAGCCGGTAACACACCCAATCACCCGCTCCCTTCCCAACACCTCGCCAAGGGCCTGTTCGCAAAATCCGTTCTGGAGCGAAACCACCATGGCCGAAGGCGTTAGGCGGGACACAAGTTGTTGGGCCACATCTGAAAGAGCCGTGGCCTTAACTCCCAGCAGCACCAAATCCCGGTCCGGGGCCATATTCTCCACCCCGGCCACGGCATCCATTTTCACGGTGAATTCCCCGGCGATACCCGTGATATGAATCCCCTCTCCCATAATCTTTTGGGCCTGTTCTTCCCGTCTCACCACCACCTGGACATCAAAGCCGGCTTGTTTAATAAGTCCTGCGCAGATACCGCCGATGGCACCGGCTCCCACCACCGCGATTTTCATTTCCGTAATTTTCTGATTCATGGATCTGCCCAGGCTCCCTATGGTTTATAGTATTATTTAAAGCTATGTCAGAATTTTTGGCCTTTGTAAACAGTGCCTTCCTCTTCCTGGTTATTCAGGGCCAACGCCTCATCAAAATACCATGTATAGCGCCCCCTGGGGATTAAAAAGCGCGCCACCACCAAGTTTGTGGTCAGGCAGAGGGTTGCGGTTCCCCTGGCACCTTCAACAATCTACCATTGCGAATGGGAAAAAAATTCTATAATATAAGCGCATCATACAATTAACCAATTTGGAGGCGCCATGAAAAAATCGCTAATGTTCGTATTGATATGCCTAACCGGCCTTATTACTTTTACCACACCCGCCCTGTCCCAGGAATTCCCGTGGGTTGATGATTTTAACAAACAGGCCCATGCAGATATGGATTCATTTAAAAAAAAGCTGGCAGACAGGTTCAGCACCGACATGGGCCAGGTAGAACGTGTCTTCAAAGAGATGAAGACTGCCTCAGACGCCTATATGGCATTCAAACTCGGAGAGATGTCCAAAAAGCCATTACCCCAGGTCATGGACACATATGGCAAGGGAAAAACCAAGGGATGGGGGGCACTGGCTAAAAGTCTTGGCATCAAACCCGGATCCGCGGAATTCCATGCTTTAAAAAAACAAGATGACCTCTACCACGGCAAATCCTCTGGCCAGTCAAACCATGACAAGAAGGAAAAGGGAAAGAAAAAAAACAAAAAGAGCAAGAAAAAATAATCGGTAAACGATTCAGAATGTTTTTTGGACAATGGCCATGGCCGTGCGGATGCCATCCACCCCGCTGGAAATAATGCCCCCGGACCAGCCGGAACCCTCCCCTGCCAGATACAGATTTGAAAAGCCCTGGCAGCACCGGTCCTTTTCCCGCAAGGCCTGGATCGGCGACGAGGTTTTGCTCTCCAGCCCCAGAATAATACCGGAATCAAACCCAGCAAGTTTCCGGTTGAACACCGTGAGTCCCTGGGCTATGGAGCGGCCCACTTCCTTTGGAAGCAAATCCCATAAAGGGGCTGGGGTGAGGCCCAGAGGGTAGCTTGTGTCAGGGGTCCTGGAGGGAACCTGTTGTTTAATAAATCCATGAATGGTGGAAAAGGGGGCACTATAGCCCTTGGAATATTCGTAAAACTTATGCTCCAGGTCCCCCAGCCAGTCCAGGGCCTCCAGGGGCTCCACAGGCTTTTTCAAAAGGGTCTCAAGATTGATGCCGGCCACACAGGCGGCGTTGGCAAAATCACCGTTGCGCTTGTACCGGCTCATGCCGTTCACAATATTGGTGGTCGCATAGGCCGCTGCCGGGACCACCATGCCCCCGGGGCACATGCAGAACGTGTAGACCGGAAGATGATCCCCCTTGGCCGTGAGCCGATAATCCGCCGCCTTGACCCCGGGAAGGGATGTCTTTCCCCACTGGGCCTGGTTTATGAGTTCCTGGGGATGTTCCACCCGGCAGCCGATGGCAAAATTTTTAGTTTGGAATTGAACCCGGTTTTGAATCAGCATGCGATAGGTTTCATGGGCGGAATGCCCCGGGGCGATGACCACCACATCGGCGGGAATATCTCCCTTTGAGGTGACAGCGCCAACAACTGTTTTATCTTTGATGATCAGGTCTGTAAGCAGGGTTTCAAACCGCATCTGGCCTCCCAGCGCCTCGAACTGCCCTCTCAATCCCTTCACAATGCGGCGAAGATAATCTGTGCCCAGGTGGGGGTGAGCCAGGTATTTAATCTCTTTTGGGGCCCCTGCCCGGATATAACTGGACAGGATAAATTGTTTTTCAGCAGCCACCTTCTTGGTTCTTGAGGTGAGCTTCCCATCGGAGAAGGTGCCAGCCCCGCCTTCCCCAAAGGCATAATTATTGACCGAATCAAAGGTGCCGGATGACTCAAATTGCTGGATGCCGGAAGCCCGTTTGCCCACCTTGGAGCCCCGTTCAATGAGCAGGGTTTGAAACCCGGCTTTCTGTAATACCAGGGCTGCAAAAAATCCGGCAGGGCCGCTTCCCACCACCAATGCCTTTGTATTTCTCTTTTTCCAGGGGATTTCCAACTCCGGATAGGCAAAGGGCTCTCCCCCAGCAAGTTCATCGGACAGCACGCCAGCCCGGATCAGCCAGTGGATCTTACTTTTTTTCCGTGCATCCAGGCTTTTGCCCTGGATCTGAAAGCTAAAGTCCCGGATATGAAGCGCTTTTGCGATGGCATCTTTCAGGGCCTCATCATTGTAATCGGTGGAAAGTTCTAAACTGATTTCCCGGAATCCCAAATTCTCCATCTCCTGTACTGGTATCAACCAAGGCCAAATGCCGAAAAGCACGATGCTCAAGGCGGTAAGCCTGCCTAAGGGTACCAGTATCCATGAACATTGTAAAAGGGATATTTAAATTATGATTGATTTTTTAATATAGCCAGAGATGATCCAGTTCATCCCCATGTCTCCCTTCACTTTTCCGTTCCCGGATCACTTTGGCAGGTGATCCGGCCACGACCATATTGGGCGGGACATCATGGGTGACCATGGAACCGGATGCCACAATGGCTTCCTTTCCCACGGTCACACCGGGTAAAATGGTGGCACCGGCATAAATCTTGGCATAATCTTCTATGACCACTTTATGGTATTCCCGCTCCATATGGGATGATTCAGAATGGCTGTGGGTAAAAATTCTCACATCTTCGGCAAGGGCCACAAAATTGCCCAATTCAATCCCCCCTTTGCTGTCAAGAAAGACACCTCGGTTAAAAAAAACATTGTCACCCATCTCCAGAAACTGTCCAAAGTTAAAACGAACATTTTCTTCCACAATGAGGGCGGCACCGCATCGTTTAAAAAGGTGTTTGGCCAGAAGGCGACGGAAGGGAATTGAAAAAGGAACGATCAGGCTTAAGGGCAGCTTATCGAACATATCCCACAAAAAATGCAGATACCGCTGCTGGGAGGTAAAGGGGATTTCATGCCCCCGGGGAAGGGTCTCACTATAGACTTTTAAATTTTCCAGCACCTCTTTGGATACCGGCGGTGCCTCAATGAAAGTGAGCACTTCCATGAGACTGTCTGCATTCAGTCCGTCCAAAATGATTTTTTCAACGGCGTCAAGTTTGTGGTGATATACATTTCCCATGAATGGTTTCTCCTTTTTACCTGAGTTTCGTTTACCTGAGTTTCGAATAGAGGGTTCAATTTATAATGTTTTCTTAACAAACCCCGGCAGGTTTGGCAATAAATTGCCCTTTTGTTCAA
>JAFLJU010000224.1 GCA_022712835.1 Desulfobacteraceae bacterium | reverse complement strand
GAAGACCGTGTATCCTCTATCATTTTTTTACAGGAAGCCTTCGACACCGGTAAAACCCAGAAGGTGACATCTTTCATGATTTCAACCATGATACCACCCAGTCCGTACATGATCACCGGTCCGAATAGTTCATCTATTTTGGTGCCAATGATGATTTCAAGGCCCTGTTGCGCCATGGGAGCTACCAGGACACCCCGGATGTCTGCATCCGGATTATAGGCTTTGGCATTTTTAATAATCTGCTGAAAACCAAGTTTTACCTCACTTTTTGAACCCAGGTTCAACAGAACCCCACGGGCATCACTTTTGTGCAGGATATCGGGTGAAACAATCTTTAGCACAACACTGCCATTGCCTTCTTTATTCCCCATGATTTTGGAGGCTATGGCCCAGGCATCCTCCGGGGTTTGAACCACCTGGCCCACCGAGGTCGGGGCACCATGCAACTTGATCAATTGTTTTGCCTCGTGTTCTAAAAGCGCATGACGGCCTTCTTTGCGAGCATTCTCAATAATCTGCTGGCCCTCTTTTTTTGCCTTGGCCCCCCAGTTAAAAACAAAATTGGTTTTCCCATGGTATGATTTTAAATAATTTCCATATTTACAAAGCGAGGCGACGCATTTGCAGGAGATATCCAGAGAATCATGAACCGGAATATCATAATGCCGAAGTAAATCCAGCGCTCTTGAGTCATATGAACTATAAAGGGAATGTACAAAAATCGGTTTGTGTCTCTTTTTTACCATTGCCCCGAATCGATGGGCTGCGGCTTCCTCACCAATGGCAAGGCTTTCTTCAAACCGGATACCATACCCGCCAAAAAGTCCAACCACCAATAACCCACCAACATTGGGATCCTTCAGGATAATCTTGGCACAATCTGCAAACAAACTGGGATCAGAATCAGTCCCGCCTGCCACATCAACGGGATTGACAACAGATGCGGCTTCCGGCAGAAGCTCCCGTAATTTTTCCTTTGTTCGCTCAGACAATTCAGGCAAATTAATGCCGTAATCACTCAAAAGATCCGCAGCAATGGTTGCATGACCTCCGCCATCGGCAAGAATGGCAACGTTATTGGTTTTAATCGAGGGTTGACTTGAAAGGGTCTCTGCTACGGGAAACAGCTCATCTGAATTTTCAATCACGATGATACCGGCCCGGGCATAGGCCCGATTTGATACCTCACTCATCCCGGCTAAAGAACCGGTATGGGACCCTGCCGATTTTTTACCCGTGGCAGACCTTCCGCTCTTTAGAAGTATGATTGGTTTTTTAATACTGGTCTTATGGGCTTCTTGTAAAAATTTTCGTCCTTCACTCATGCCCTCAACATACATCAGTATGGCTTTGGTTTCCGGATCATTTCTGAAAAATTCAAGATATTCATGAAACTTGATGTCGGATTCATTTCCAACCCCTACATAGTAGGTAAACCCTTCGTGTTTACGGATTGTCGCCTCTGTGATAAGTGTCAGCGCCATGTTTCCGCTTTGACACAACAAGGCGATGTTTCCCCTGGGGGCGTTTTGAATACCCACAAGATTCATATTGGTTTTAAGATTAATCATTCCAGATGTATTTGGCCCGATTAATCTGACACCGGTCTGTTTTGCAACGGCGACCGCTTCTGATTCAAGTTGTTTTCCTTTTTCCCCAAGCTCCCTGAAACCACCTGCGATAATAATGGCACCGGCCACTTTTTTTTCACCGCATTTTCTTAAAATGTCCGGGACTGTCCGGGCGGGTGTTGTAATCAAGGCAAGGTCAATGGGGGCATCAATTAGGGTGATATCTTTATAGCACTTGAGACCTAATATCTTGTCTTCTTTTGGGTTAACAGGATAAATATCTCCTTCATAACCGTCCGCCAAAAGCGTTTTTATGGCCTGGTAGCCCCGCTTGGTTTTATTTTTTGATGCTCCGATAATGGCGACGGATTTTGCATCAAGTACCCTATCTAACATAAAAAATTTCCTTTAATTATTTTTTCCGTTGTTCAAAGCTATCTAAAGACTGCTCTCTTTCTTTTGTTGAAACACAGGCCAGACAGCCTTCAATCTCATAATCCATCAATGCCTCAAGGCTGCACTCGCCCTGGGCCATGAGAAAGCCTTTTTTAATGACTTTCAGGGAAAAAGAAGAATTGCCAACAATCTTTTGGGCCATATTAAATGCCTCGTCCATCAGTGTTTCCAGAGGTACCGCTTTGTTGACAAGGCCAATACGCTCCGCTTCAACCCCTGTAATATTTTCCGCTGTAAATAATAACTCTTTTGCTTTACCCGGCCCGACCAGATCCTGAACAAGCCGAAAAGCCCCCCCGGTCACAGAGGATGTCACTTTCGCCTCCGGGGACCCGATAAGGGCTTCATTTGCTGCAATCCTGATATCACATGCCAGGGCAAGCTCATACCCGGAACCCAGCGCATACCCGTTAATGGCTGCAATAATTGGTTTTTCAAACCGAATGATCTTTCGGGTTGCTTCCTGCAGAGATTCAAGGTAGGTTCTATAGTCTTCAATGCTTCTGTCTTTTGAATCCTTAAGATCCGCCCCGGTTGAAAAAGCGCGCCCAACACCTGTGAGGATCAGTACCTTTACATCATGGTCCTGTTTTACCATCTCAAGAACATCCTGCATCTCAATCCAGAGCTGCAGATTCATGGCATTGAGTACTTTGGGCCTGTTCAACTGGATAAGCCCGACCCTGTCTTTTTTTTCATAAATAATACATTCATATTCCATGGAATTCGCCTCTATCTGAAAGGAATTGATCAATAGCAAATTTTAAAATAGCAAATTTTAAAATTGCTGGAATGGCCGTCGGGATAGCTCTATTTCTAATTTTGGATTTGATAAAAAAAGTACCTTAGGGGTTCTTATTAAATACCTTTATATTCTTAACGTGTTTACTCCGCGAGTGCAAGAAATGATTCTTTTGACTAAATCAAGAATCGAGTCATAATTTTATCAATTTTAAAAAACAGCATATAAACCATTGAAGATCCCGACATTTATCAGTAGAATAACCGACATGACGATTCAACTGCCACAACGATATACTGACAGGGCTAGTGTAAACACCATACGGGAGGTCTTTGACTATATACGAAGGTATAAGGGAAAAACCTTTGTACTGAAAATAGAAGACACCCTTATTGACCACCCCCTTTTCCCCTTGCTCATGAAGGACATTGTCCAATTACACTCCATGGGTATCCATTTGATCATCGTGGCAGGCACAAGAGCCACCATTCAAAAGCATCTGGCCAAAGCAAAATGCCAGACAAAGATTGTCAATGGCATCCGGATTACCACCCATGCGGCCATGGCCCATGTTAAATTGGCGGCCATGGAGGTGGCACAGACGATTATTTCCCACTTGTCCCCGGGCAATGCCAACGGGATTACGGGAAACTGGATCCGGGCAAGAGCATTGGGGGTATGTGAGGGACTGGATTACCAATACACAGGCCAGGTGGAAAAAATCCAATCCGATATTATACATAAACTTCTTGCCCAGGACTTTGTCCCGGTAACTTACAATATCGGAATGAATGCCACAGGAGATTTTTATAATTTAAGTTCAGACCAGGTTGCCCGGCAGATTTGCCTGGATCTTACCATTGAAAAACTATTTTTTATCCGGGCACAGGATGCCATTCCCACCAAAGATCTTGAACTCCCGCCAGGAAGTCAGGTTCACCCCAATGGAAAAATTTTTTCCAACATGGATCTTCGCCATGTGGATTTCATGCTAGAGCAAAACAAGGCGCACCTAAGCCTTAAAAATCAAACCCTGCTGTTGTACTCAAAAACAGTAATCGATCGCCCCAACGGGGTCAGCCGGGTTCATGTTATTGACGGCAGAAAGGAAGGACGACTGCTCCAGGAAGTTTTCTCCAGTATCGGCGGCGGTACATTGATTTACGGCAATCAATACGCCCATATTCGCAAGGCCACCCTTGGGGATATTCCTGAAATCTTCCACCTTTTGGATGACTATGTCACAAAAGGAAACTTGGTCCTCCGAACGGCATCCGACATTGAGAAAGAGCTCCATGCCTATTATATTTATGCGGTTGACCACGCCATATACGGTTGTGGCGCTCTTTATGAATTGGGCAACGGCTGGGCTGAAATCGGTGCCATTGCGGTGAACAACACCTACAAATCCCAAGGCATCGGGCGGGGGGTTGTGGAATATCTCATCCATACCGCCCGGACAAAACAGATAAAAACCATTTTTTTGCTAACCACACAGGCGGCAGACTGGTTTTTTGAATTCGGTTTTGTCTGGGCCAGCCCATTGGAACTTCCCGAATCCCGGCAGAAAAGATATAATCAGGAACGAAACTCAAGGGTACTGCTTCTGAAACTTTAGCGCAGACTATTTCACCCCCCCTTTGAATGGAATGGATATCTCCAGGTTTAAATTTCTATTATGTCACGATAATAGGAAAGAAAATTCAGGAAAGTTACCGTCTGTTTTTTTAAAAAAGCAGTGACTGATCCTTTTTTTCATAAGCTCTCCACTATTATCCCGGATAAAATTTATAACATATGCATTTACCCGGGAAATTGAACATGACCATCGACAGCTATATAGTCAATACTGAAAAAATATTTTAGTATCGACCACACATTTTCTCCATAAAAAAAGGCAGAGCCATTACGACCCTGCCCCGTATTAAGCATATTTACAGAACGTTCCTATAGGTTATCCATCTCTTTTTTTGCATTTTCAAGAGTTGTTAGATCATCGGTTATATCTGAAAGGGAAAACTCGACAGCTTGCGAACAATGGTTGGCGCAGTACAGACCAGCTTCAGTCTTGTTGTTAATGATAGCACGATCGGTACCAGTGGCACCATTTTTCAAGGCTTCAATCATTACAGACCTCGCCAAACCACTACCGAGTCCCAAAGGCCCAACCCAGTAGGATAGCCCGGCAGCATCAGGTGCTCGGTTAAAAAGATTCTGATAAATTGAGGTCACAAACTGGGCATCCGTGTTTCCAGCCGGGTATAGCGACTTAGTTTCTGATTGGTCAAAAAAACTCTTGGCAATTTGTTCGATGGTCAAAGAACAGCTTACCCAATAATTAAGTCCTGCCGTATCAGGTGCTCTGTTGAATGTTGCTACATAGAGTTCGGCTACTTGAGTTTGTGTTACTTTACTTGATAAAACAATATCCTTGGTTACAATTGCACCTTCCGAGATCGCTACGTTTGAAAGGGTCTGTGAGGTATAATTCGGGGCAGAAACAGTAAAATCATAAGTACCAGGAAGAATCATGCTCAAAAAGTTCCCGTCAAGCAGTGAGTTTAAACTAAGCTCTATTCCTTCAAAATTTAATGTTGCGGTTGAAATTGTCTGACCTGTTGACGAATCCGAAACAACACCTTTAATCCATGATGCGATCCCAAACCCACTTGGATCAACAATAATACCATTTGCAATGCCGTCTGAATCACCATGGCCGCCATCTTTAAGTTGCACGTTTATTGATTTTCTATCACTGCTGAAAGTGGCATATTGAGAATAATCCGTCCATCCGTTTATTGAATCATAAAAATACCAGATGGCATTAGATGGTGCTGCTTCAGAAAAGTAAATAGTGACATTACCAGTATCCCCTGGGTTTGCAACCGTAGCTCTTAAAGAGAAAAGCCCAAGAGGCATTGACTCAGGTCTTGCAATCTCTGAGATTGTGTCAGGATCAATTGAATTAACTTCTGTTATGGTTGTGATTGTGGCTGATTCCTTGATTGAAACCCCCATCTGGCCACTGCCGACAACGGTATTAAGAGTTTTTATTTCATCTACCTGTTCAATATCGGCAGTACCATCTGCATTAAGGTCAACAGTAGTGTTTTCAAGAGCGTCAGGAATACCATTCGCGTCAGTATCATTTTGAGTCACACGAGTAGTGAATGAGAAGGGTTCAGACCAGTCAGATTCATTTGCATTGTTATCATAAAATCTGGCTTTCCAGTAATATGTTATGCCTTCTTGAAGGGTCATGTCGGGAACAGTGAATGTTGTCAGGTTGGTTTGTGATTGCACTTGGAGAAGAGTTGATGAGAAACTAGAAGACGTGCTTATTTCCCAGTCGGTCTGTGAATGGGTGTCCCCTGTATCTGAATCGGTAAAAGTATTTGTTGTAAGGATGGGTGTTAGGGATAGGTTTGTTGAGCCGTTTCCTGGAGATAACGCTGTGGGAGGTGTTGGGGGATTATTAACCGCCATAGCAGTATCCGCTTTGAACAGAGTTGTGAAAACATATTCCCCGGGTCCACTGGTGCTAATACCTACTGCAAAATCTTTATCGCTGCTTAAAAAACCTTGGAATGTTGGGCCAGTTATGGTTGATATAACACCAATATTTGATAGATTAAGTGTACCTGTTATCAGTGATGTCCGGTTAGGTACTTGCATGGCAACTCCAGTACAATTTTTTTGAAAAAAGTTTATTTTTTTTATTGACAACGGTGTGGGAAAATGTCGCGCGACTTGAAATTATTACATTTAATTTCAAGGAGTTACGAATGCCCACAAATTTTATCCCTAAACTTAAAATTCATTCTCAAACTTTTGACAAGTTTATTGCTCCCCTGCTAAGATTGTTGCCTTTTGCACCCCAATTATTATCACGAGGAGATCGACCTTTAAAAATGACCTTTGAAGACGAACTAAAAGCTTTGGTGTATTTTCATCTTCAGGAGCATAAATCAGCGCGTCACCTGATTCAGGATATGAAAGAAAGTGATTTTGCCAAACAAAACATCGCTCCAGACGGGGGGATTAGCCGCAGCAGCTTCTCTGAAGCAATCAACCACAGGGGGCTTGAACAATTACAATTTCTCTTTGAAAATCTTTATCAACAGGCTGCAACGGTCCTTCCGAAAGAACACAAAGAATTGGGAAACCTAGTGTCAATTGATGGTAGTCTCATTGATGCCGTGTTGTCAATGTATTGGGCTGACTATAGGAAAGGCTCCAAAAAAGCTAAGGCCCATTGCGGATTTAACATCAATAGTGGAATCCCAAGTAAAATATTCCTTACAGATGGCAATGGTGGTGAACGCCCTTTTGTTGATCAAATCCTCGCTGTAGAACAAACCGGCGTTATGGATCGGGGGTACCAATCTCATCGGGATTTTGATTTGCTTCAAGATGCAAACAAACATTTTGTCTGTCGTATCAAAATTAACACAACCAAAACAATCCTTGAGAAACACCCAACAGAAGATGGCAGCTATATCTTCTATGATGCTTTGGTTCTCCTTGGTACACATGGTCAAAATCAGACCAAGCATCCTGTTCGGGTTGTTGGTTATGAAATTGCTGGAACCAAATATTATGTTGCCACTGATCGGCATGATCTGACGGCAGAACAGATAGCCACAATATATAAATTGAGGTGGAGCGTTGAAAGTTTTTTCAAGTGGTGGAAGGAACACCTGAAGGTCTATCATTTGATTGCCAGAAGCGAATACGGTCTCATGGTTCAAATCTTTGGAGGCCTTATCACATACTTGTTGATGGCAATATATTGCCATGAAGAATTCAATGAAAAAGTCTCCTTCAAAAGGGTTCGGCAATTACGAATAAAAATCCTGAATGAACTATTTAACGGGCAAGATAATTCAGAGAGTACAGACGACAATGATTCCAAAGAACAAAGGCAATCACGTGATGCAAAAACCTAACCGGACATCACTGTCTTTGATAGGTTATCTTACATTAAAAAGTTGAGGTTTACAAAATATAATTGTTCCAGAAGTGATTTCTTTACGGTGCGCCTTTGCTACCTGGCGTATTGTTTTGCCTAGTAGCTTAAGACTTTCATAGGTTGGCCATGGGGCGGGTATTAAGCAATTGAATTTTCAGAACCAGTATGCTACTCAGGACATTGGGTAAGGTTAGATTCCTTCAACAAAAATAAATGGTCCCAATGAATTTAGACGAAACTAAAAAGGGTACACCTGCTGATGTGAAAT
>JAFLJU010000348.1 GCA_022712835.1 Desulfobacteraceae bacterium | reverse complement strand
CTTGAAATCAGAAAAAATGAACGGGAAAATATTGTTTCCATTGGTATCTCCGTTATTGACGAATTTTACCAAAAGACCCTCACCCACACCCTTTCCACCCAACAAGCAAAAACCCAGGCCAAAAAGATGATCCGGAACATGCGGTATGATCAGGGGGTGGGATATCTATGGATAAATGACATGGGAAGACCCATCCCGAAAATGATCATGCATCCCACCCTTCCGGTGCTGAACAACACGGTTCTGGATGATCCGAAATTTAATTGTGCCCTGGGGAAAAAACAGAATCTGTTCCAGGCCTTTGTGGATGTCTGCCAGGCAAACGGTCAGGGGTATGTTGATTATCTCTGGCCCAAGCCCATGGGGGGAGGCCTGACCTCCGATCAGCCGAAAATCTCCTATGTGTCCCTGTTTTCCCCTTGGAACTGGGTGGTGGGAACCGGTGTCTACATTGAAGATATTGAAGAAGATACCCAAAAAAGACTCCAGGCCATCCTGACAGAACTCCGGAACACGTTTTCTAAGATCCGGATGGTAAAAAGCGGGTATATGTATATTTTCAGCGGTAAAAAAGAATTTTTAGTTCATCCGGTTTTCAGCAACGAAGACAATGGCATGGAATTGATCAATCGGGCCACGGGAAATAATATCATGGACGATCTCATGGCCGCTGCCAGGACCTCGGATAAAGTGTATGAATATATCTGGGACAAACCCCCTGACCATCCGGGAGAATACACCTTTTTGAAACGTGCCTATATCCAGTATTTTGAACCTTTGGACTGGTATATATGCAGTTCCCTGTATGTGGATGAGATTCAAATCGTATCAAAAACCCTGGGGGAAAAGATTCTCTATCTTTCCATTGTATTTTTATTGTTTGCCGTTTTGTTGTCCACATTGCTTTCAAAAAGCCTGACCAAGCCTTTGGAGAAACTCATGACAGCGGTTACGGGAATTGAAAAACAGGGGGTGAAAACAGCCATTGTGCCTGAAACCGGAACCCTTGAAACCAAAGCGCTTGGCAAGTTGATGAACAATATGGTTCGGTCTGTGAAAAAATCCATGGAGGAAAAAGAGGGGTTGGTGACAGCACTTGAGGATGCCAGGGACCATCTGGAACAGCGGGTTGAAGAACGAACCTTAGAATTGAAAACAGTCAATAAAGAACTCAGGACCGCCAAGGAAAAAGCGGAAATAGCGAACCAGGCCAAATCTGAATTTTTGGCAAACATGTCCCACGAAATTCGGACCCCCATGAATGCGGTGCTTGGATTTACAGAAATTTTAAGTGATAAAATCCATGATCCTAACCTGTCCCATTATCTTGAATCCATCTATTCTTCAGGAACGTCGCTGCTAAGTCTGATCAATGATATTCTGGATCTGTCCAAGGTGGAAGCCGGTAAATTAGTCCTCGAGTATACTCCCGTTGATATCGGTGGGCTTTGTACGGAAATGGAGTCCTTGTTCAAACTGAAAACCGATGAAAAAGGGTTGGCGCTGGTCATTGAAATCCCAGAGGATATACCAGGGGCACTGCTTTTGGATGAAACAAGGTTACGGCAAATTCTGGTGAATCTATTGGGAAATGCGGTCAAGTTTACGGAAAAAGGGGAAATTCGGGTTTCGGTGGCCTATGCTTTCCAGGATGTCCAACACCAAAGCCTGCTGGATCTGATGATATTGGTGAAAGATACGGGAATGGGGATGTCACCCCAGGGAATGGAAAAAATTTTTGATTCCTTTGAACAATTAAAGGCGGTCAAAACAGGTGAATTCGGTGGAACCGGTCTGGGCCTGACCATCACCCAACGACTGACCCGGATGATGAAGGGTGATATCAGTGTGGAAAGCTCCTTGGGAAAGGGAAGCTGCTTTAAACTGCATTTCAGGGAAGTGGAAGTGGCTGCGGTAAACGGAGAGGGTTCAAGACAAGGACAGCTGTTGGATATTTCATCGGTGCGGTTTCCTAAAGCTCGGATTCTGGTGACCGATGATATTGCCTATAACCGTGAGTTGATCAAGGTGTATCTGGGCAAATATGAATTTGAATTCATGGAAGCTGTAAACGGAAAGCAGATGCTGGAAAAAGCCACCCAATGGATGCCGGATCTGATTCTATTGGATATGAAAATGCCGGTTATGGACGGATATACGGCATCCGTTCTGCTTCGGGAAAATGAGAAAATCCAACACATCCCCATCATTGCCATCACGGCATCTGCCATGAAAGAGGATGAAGAAAAAATACGGGATATCTGTAACAGCTATTTGCGAAAACCAGTATCAAAAACGGATCTTGTATTGGAAATCATGAAGTTCATCCCCCATGAAATAGACAAAGGCAGGGCCGGTATCACACCGATCGTGCCGGATTTGGGTGGCAGACTTTCTAGTGATATCCTCTCACAATTTCCCGGCATGGCCGGGGAACTGAGAACACTTGCGGCCCGTTGTCAGCAACTTTCCCAGGGCATGGCCATTGATGAGATAGAATCCTTTGCCCAAGGGCTTGAACTTCTTGGGCAGACAAATAAATGTGA
>JAFLJU010000399.1 GCA_022712835.1 Desulfobacteraceae bacterium | reverse complement strand
ACACCTCTTTTATTTCAAAACTATCTGAAATACTCAAGCCATCCTCCCTTTTGCCGGCATTCATAGCAGGGGGGACTGCTGCCGTCTTGCTCATCAGTCTTCAGCTTTCTTATGCAGCCATGCTTTTTTCCGGGGAGTTATCCCCTTTTCTGCCCAGGGGTATCGGCCTTTTACTTTTTGGATCTTTTATCGTGGGGATACTGACCGCCATTAAAAGCTCACACCCCAATTGCGCATCAATGATACAGGACGCACCCGTGGCTGTATTAAGCCTGCCGCTTCTGGCCATCAGTGCCCAAATGACCGCAGATGCCGCCTCCAGTGAATCTATTTTCCATACGGTGGTACTCACTATTGTGGCTGCAACCCTGGTGACTGGAATACTGATGATGCTCATGGCCCGGTTTAAACTGGGTAATTTTGTACGATTCATTCCCTACCCGGTTATCGGCGGATTTCTGGCCGGTATCGGCTGGCTGTTGTTTACGGGGGGTATCGGGGTAATGACAGGATTGTCTCTGGATTTGTCATCTCTTGGCGGATTTCTGCCTCCCATGATGTTGTTAAAATGGATTCCTGGTCTTTTATTTGGCCTGGCCCTTTATTACCTGCTTCGTAATTACAACCATTTTTTGATCCTGCCGGGAATGGTCCTGGGGGCGATCTCAATCTTTTTTATTGTGTTGTTAATCTTTGATATCTCTTTTTTGCAGGCCGAGGCAAACGGCTGGTTTCTGGGTCCATTTCCCCAGGGCTCTCTTTGGAAACCCATTTCCCTTGCAGGCCTATCACAGGTGCGATGGGATCTGGTGTCTGGGCAGTCGTTTACCATGGGATCCGTCTTTATTATTTCTGTCATCTCTCTTCTGCTAAATGCCAGCGGTCTGGAACTGATTACAAAAAGGGATATTGATCTTAACAACGAGCTGGCCGTCACAGGGTTTTCCAATATTTTAGCAGCCTTTGCAGGCAGTAGCCCCGGATATGTAGGATTGAGCCCTTCTACCCTGTGTTACAAACTGGCACCTGGAAAAAGGCTTGCCACCATAATAACCGTTGTCATCTGCGGTGTCGTCCTGATTGCCGGGGCATCGTTTCTGTCCTGGTTCCCCCGGCCCCTGGCCGGAGCCATGCTGGTTTTTGTCGGATTTGGCATGCTTTGGGAATGGCTGTACGATTCTTTCAAAAAACTACCCCTAACAGATTATCTCCTGATTCTTGTTATTCTTCTGGTCATTGCCTTTATCGGTTTCTTGGAAGGGGTGGCCGTGGGAATCGTGATTGCGGTTATTCTTTTTGTCATGACTTACAGCCGGATCAACATCGTCAAATCATCCAGCTCCGGGAAAACCTTTCAAAGTAACCTGGAAAGACCGGCCCCGCATAGATGGCTGCTTGACAGAAAAGGCGACCAGATTCTTATCCTTCAGCTTCACGGATTCATTTTCTTTGGAAGTGCAAACCAGCTTCATAACCAAATTATGGACCGGACAAGCCAGAATGACATTTTGCCCCTTGGCTATATTGTGCTTGATTTTGCCAATGTCAATGGATTTGATTCCTCTGCCCTTAACAGTTTTCAACGGATCCATCAGTTCACCCAATCCCTTGAAATATCACTTGTTTTTGTCAATTTTAACCCTGGATTCAAGGAGCAGTTTGAAAAAGCAGACCTTACCTGGGAAGGGGTTCAATTTTACCCAGATCTTGACCATGGCATTGAATGGTGTGAAAACCAGGTCTTAAAAACCGAGGGGAATCTGACTGCCCGAAAAAGGGAACAGGTTCTGGAGTCCACCTTTGACCAAATGCTGCAATCATTGGAACAACTGGATGTGTTCGAACAATTGCTCACCAGTATGGGTGATTTTCTTGAACCCAGATCCATAGAAATCGGCCAGCTTCTCTTCCCCAAGGAAAAAGCAGAAGGGATGTATTTTATAGAATCAGGCCAGATTTCCATTCTTCTGGAGCAAAAATCGGGTCATCCGGTCCGGTTGAGAACCCTGGGAGGAGGATCCATCATTGGTGAATGGGGAGATTGCGAACAACAGGGGGCCACCACATCTGTGGTGATAAAAAAATCAGGTCGCATATTTCATTTGTCCAACGATAACCTGATCAAAATGGAGCAGAACAAGCCTCTAATTGCTTTTCAGCTTTTTAAATATGTCACTCGAACCCTGTCCGAGCGGCTTTGTAAAACCAACAATATTATCCAGGATTTGTTGTAGAAAAGGACGCTAAAATGGCTTCTTGGCCGATGCCGAACTGTTCTATGCCAGAGGAACTTTATATAGGAGGTGTTTGATGTTGCGTTCTCTCAATTGTCTGGTCTTTGTTCTGGGCCTGTGGTGCGTGTCAGGCGTCGTGTTGGCAGATACTGCCGAATGCGTGCCGTTTTCCAGGGATCTATGCACCCCATGCCAATTCCTGGTGTGCCGATTATGCAAAATGTCGGGTCAAGGGGCTGAAAGAACGGTTTCGATGCTGCTCAGATGTCCAAAAATCAGTGCAAAGTGACCTTGTTGGGATAAGCTCTCTGTGTCGTCTTCCTTCCATGGCTAATTTCTCCTGGTGTAAGGACTTCCCATACATGTTTTAGATCAGGTCGAGCGGGCCAACAGAGATGGCTGCACCAAATGCATGGAATCCAACAACGATTGACAAAGGTACAGGGCTGCCCGTTGCAGGTCCCCATGGCCTTTAATAACTAAATGGTTGAATTCAAGAATTTTTTCTCTGGGATTGATCCCAAAACTGCTTGCTCCCTTGTGCTCGCTAAATGTATCCAAAATCAAGGAAAATCCACAAATAGAAGTTAAGCCAGATAAATATCAGGGTTAATGGTTAGATTTGCTACTGATCAAAGGGAGAAGACAGAGGGTCAGGCAGCCCCACCATGCGGCAGAACATGGTAGCGATGTGGCGTCCCAGATATTGGGTAAACCCTTCCGGCAGCTCATCCCCACCCAGATCCTTTATCACCAGATCCTGACTGCAGGCATAGAAAAGGACCTGGGACCAGATATAGCAGATGGCAAAAATCCGCTCGGGTCCGGGGGAAAGTTCCACATTGCCCTTGGCAAGAAACCCGAGAAAGCGGGGATCAAAAAATCGCTCAAATCCTTCCATGAGAATAGATTTCTGCTCTGAGTCATCATCAAGCAGTGCCCGGGCAATAAGACGGGCATAGGGCAGAAACTTGGGTTCATACATCTGTTCGCAAAGCAGGGTAATCACCTGACACAAAGCATCGGCTAACTCCTGGTGATCAAAGCTGTTTTTTGCATCTGCAGGTGCAAAAATTTTATCATAGAGGATCCCATGCTCCAGGATATTGGCAAGGGCTTTTTTCCTTAAGCGCTCTTTGGTTCCGAAATGGTAGGTGACCGTCTGGCTGGTCACCCCTGCATGACCTGCAATATCCCTGATGGATGCCACATTAGGTCCTTTTTTACCCAATAGAATCTGGGCGGAATTTAAGATCCGCCGGGCAGTTGTGCTGTTAAAACCCTGGCTTGGCTTTTCAGCTTCTTTTGCCATAAGCCCTGCCTGCTTTAAGCGGTCTGCGGGTGGAATGACTGATAGCCCGCGGCTTTTACCGGACTTATGCTTGAGATATCCTTTTCTTATGAGCTGTTTCAATCGTTCATGTGCGCTTGCCGGAGAAATACCAAAAAGGTTTGCAAGCTCCTTTACAGTGGGGGGATATCCCGCAGCATCCACATGGGCACAAACCGCATCAAAGGTTTCCTGTTGAACCAATGTTATCTTTTTACTTATGGGTCGGGCCATTACGACATCCTTTTGTTGATTTCGTAAACGATCTACTATAGGCAGTTTCCGAAATCAAGGGTAATATCAGAATATCAGTTAAGCCATATAAATATCAGGGTAATGGTCAGAGTTACTCATCAAAGGGAGAAGACTGAGGGTCAGGCAGCCCCACCATACGGCAGAACATGGTAGCGATATGGAGCCCCAGATGTTCGATAAAACCGTCCGGCAGCTTATCCACACCCAGATCCTTTATCACCATATCCTGACTGCAGGCATAGAAAAGAACCTGTGACCAGATATAGCAGAGGGCAAAAACCCGCTCGGGGCCGGGAGCAAGTTCCACATTTCCCTTGGCAAGAAACCCGAGAAAGCGGGGATCAAAAAATCGCTCAAGTCCTTCCATGAGAATATATTTCTGCTCTGAGTCATCATCAAGTATTGCACGGGCAATAAGGCGGGCATAGGGTAAAAACCTTGGATCGTACATCTGTTCGCAAAGCAGCGTAATCATCTGACGCAGGGCATCGGCTAATTCCTGGTGGTTAAAGCTTTTTTTTGCATCTGCAGGTGCAAAAATTTTCTCATAGAGAATCCCATGCTCCAGGATATTGGCAAGGGCTTTTTTCCTCAACCGCTCTTTGGTTCCGAAATGATAGGTTACTGTCTGACTGGTCACGCCTGCATGACCGGCAATATCCCTGATGGATGCTACATTAGGTCCTTTTTTGCCCAATAGAATCTGGGCGGAATTTAAGATCCGCCGGGCAGTCGGGCTGTTGAATCCCTGACTTGGCTTTTCAGATTCCTTTGCCACCAGCCCTGCCTGCTTTAACCGGTCCGCCGGTGGAATGACCGCTATCCCTCGGCTTTTACCTGGCTCATGCTTGAGATATCCCTTTATTATGAGCTGCTTTAATCGTTCATGTGCGCTTGCCGGAGAAATACCAAAAAGGTTTGCAAGTTCCTTTACAGTGGGGGGATATCCCGCAGCATCCACATGGGCACAAACCGCATCAAAGGTTTCCTGCTGAACCGGTGTTATCTTTTTACTTTTGGGTCGGGCCATTGCTGCATCCTTTTGCTGATTTTATAAAATATCATAGTTTTTTAGTTAACCCTGATGTGTATCAGGGTTTTAGATAAACCGATCCTCAAAGTCAAGGCTCGATTAGGAATAATTTTTATCCACATCTTCATTGTCGCTTTGTTTATAATTCCAAAGAGATTAGCAACAAGCATACCATAGACACTTAAAATCCGAATATAGCCCCAGGACAGGGAATCTACGGAGGGTACGAAGGATAGATCAGAGGCTCACATTTAAAAGCACCCAACTTTATTGGCATTTACCAGCAATTATGTTGGCGCACAAATTTTATGATTAAT
>JAFLJU010000576.1 GCA_022712835.1 Desulfobacteraceae bacterium | reverse complement strand
ACTGCTAATCGTTAAGGAGATTTAAGATGAATAGAAGGACACTTTTTGCGGCATCTTTTTTTTGCCTGGGTTTTTTTTACATGACAAGTTCTACCTCGGCCCAGGAGAAAACAGACAATATTTATACTCTGGGTGAAGTAGTTGTAGAAGACACCTCGGGGGTGCAGGATATTGCCATCAGCAATATCGTTACGGCTGAAGAAATCAAAAGCATGGGTGCCACCAACGCAGCCCAAGCCCTTAGATATGTGCCTGGCGTCAATGTGGTACGTACTGCTAAAGGAGAGCTGAATGTTAATATTCAAGGCTTTCAGCAAAAGGACATATTGGTGCTCATTGATGGTGTGCCCTATTATGAAACCCAAAACGGTCCATTGGACCTTCAGCAGATCCCCGCCTCCATTATCGGAAAAATTGAGGTGACCAAGGGAGCGTCTTCTGTTCTCTACGGCCCCAATGCCCTGGGGGGGGTCATCAATATCATTACCCGAAAAGGTGTCAAAGGCATCGCAGGTTCGGTGAGCGTTGAAGCGGGGCGAGGCGACAATTACCGGGGGGTGGCCACCCTTAATTATGGTGCTGAAAACGGTTTTTCAATATTGGGAACCGTTGACTACCATAACCGCGAAACCCTCTATTTTTCCGATGATTATAAGCCCAAAGAAACCAGGATCAGGTATAAAGGGCCTTCGGATGGACGCCCCAACCCCAGAGTCGTTGATGAAGGTGACAAAAAAGACAACTCTGATTTAGAGTCCCTAAATCTTTGGACCCGCCTGGGGTATGCGCCCACAGAAAAGTTTGAGGTATATGCCTCTTTGTATCATTTTGACATGGAACGCGGCAGGCCCTTGAGCGACGTACACAATAAAGTGTTTAACTTTGACGGCGGTTTTTCAAGCTTTGGCCGATACGATGAATATAAGGATATGGGAGTTGATTTTGGCGGTAGAGTTGCACTGAACGATTGGTGGGCGCTCCGGGCCATGGCTTTTTATCATAGCCATGACGATGATTACACCTCATATGTCAGTGAGGATTTTGAGGAAAAAATAGCAACGAGCACCTGGGATGATGATTCCTACGGTCTTTCTCTTTTTTCCGATACAGATCTGGACCGAATAGGTGAACTGTCCACTTCCATCCAGTATCGTGAAGATAAGCATAAACAAAAAGATGCGGTTGATTCTCCCTGGGAGGATTCCAAATCAAAGACGATGACCTTTGCTGCTGAAGATACATTGACTTTCGGCCAGTTTACAACGGTTCTGGGGTTGGCCTATCATCATTTTGATGCTGAGAAAATCGCTGATTTGGATGGGTATACAGATGACAGTATTGACCCTATGGCAGGCCTGACCTGGACCGCAGAAAATGGGGTGCAACTCTTTGGTTCCATTGCCAAAAAAACCCGTTTTCCAACCTTCAACGACATGGAGGCGGATAATAAGATTTATCGGCTCACTCCCGAGGAGAACATCAATTACAGTCTGGGTGCAAAATATCTCTTCTTTGATAAAGCCCATGTTGCTCTGTCCGGTTTTTACAATGATTTAACCGACCGTATCGGTGAAGTCAATGATGAGCCTACGAACATTGATGAAGCCAAAATCTACGGTATTGAACTTGAAACCGATACGGACATCACCCATCGCGTTTCATTGGGTGTCAGCTATGTCTATACCCATGCCCGGAATGAATCTGAAGACCGTGAGAGTGATTATCTGGAAGATGTTCCAGAAGACATGTTCTCTGCAAGTATAGGGTATATGATTCCTATAATAGAGACCCGGTTCATTGTCCGCGGGACGTATAAGGGGGGGATGATTTATAATACCGATGACGAAGAGACAGAATACAGCACAGTGGTCGACCTTTCCCTGATAAAAAATTGGGATAACGGCTTCAGCCTTGGCGGCCATATCTATAATCTCTTTGATGAAAATTATTACGATGGCAAAGGCATGGCTTGTAACGGGTTCGACTTTAAGGTGGTTGCCCAATATGAATTCTAAACGTTAATTGTGGGACGCAAAAGGCATCTACCAGGGGGTGCCGGCAAATGCCTTTTGCCGATTGTTTTTATGGAGATATCATGAAAAAACGACTCCTCTGTCTTTTCATCTTTCTGTTTGCCCAAGGGTTTTGTTTTGCTGAACCCGTGACGGTGATGGATCAAGCGGGAAGGCAGGTACTTGTGAAACAGCCTGTAAATCGGGTGGTGACCACCTTTATTCCCGCAACCCTCTTTGCCCTTTGTTCTGATCTTGGTGATGTGCTTGTGGGTGCGTCCAACAAGGACGGATCCTCATCCATTTATGAGGCCCTGATTGATCAAAAAAATCCGCCGGTGCTTGTGGGAAACAGAACGGCGGGCTTAAGCCTTGAAACCATCTCCTCCCTTAATCCGGATCTGGTGATCATGTATGGCCAGAAAGACGGAGTCCGCCTGGCAGACCGCCTCACCTCCCTTGGCATCCCTGCCATAGTGGTCATGCCGGAAAGCATGGCCCATATGACTCAGACCCTTGATCTGATAGGCAGGGCTGCAGGAAAAAAGGTCCATACCGACAAGGTGGTAAGCGCTTTGAAAAAAATTCAGACCACAATGGAGAACAGATTTAAAGACGCAGACCGGCCTCGTGTATATTATGCGGCCAGCAAGCTGCTTTCCACGGTATCAGGCAATATGCTGCAAAATGAAATGATGGGTCTGGCGGGTGGT
>JAFLJU010000297.1 GCA_022712835.1 Desulfobacteraceae bacterium | reverse complement strand
ACTCACGGAAAACCAGGTGATATTTTCATCTTCCATCAGGGCCTTTGCCACATCCCGTGCAATGTCTTCAACAAATTTGGGATTGTTATAGGCCTTTTCCGTGACAAATTTTTCATCTTCCCGTTTGAGTACGGAAAAGATTTCACAAGAAGCCGATTTTTCAACTATATCAACAATATTTTCAATCCAGATAAGCTTCTTAAACCGGGTGTTCACCAGTACCTCACCCCGTTGATTGTGAGCACCGCCGTCACTGATCTCCTTTGAACAAGGACAAACCGATGTGACAGGTACTGCTACCTTCAATACAATATCGGTGTTATTATCGGCATCAGAAGAGCCGAATATGGAACAGGTATAGTCCATGAACCCTTTGGCACCCACGCTGGGAGATTCTTTCTCAATGAAATAGGGAAATGTAATTTCGATGTGGGAAGATTCCGCCCCCAATATCTTTTTCATATCACCCAAAATGGTGGTTAAAGAGGCAAGAGATACCTGGGTTCTGGAAGAATGCAGTATTTCCACAAACCGACTCATGTGGGTTCCCTTGCATTGGTGGGGCAGGTCGACATACATACAGATTTCAGCCACTGTGGATTGAATCCCCTTGGTTTTATCCAACACTTTTACCGGGTATTTAAGCCCCTTGATCCCCACTTTATCAATGGGAATTTTTCTGAAATCGGGTTTATTCTGGGTATCAATCATTTTGAATCCCTAATAGATATTCAGGTGCAACGTTGCCCATTGACCTGAATATATTGCCCTTTATATGTTTATTTCGTTTATATAAATTTTCAAGCATCTGTCGGATTTCATCTCTTTTTGTCCTATTTGCACTGGGGCAATTATTGACAAAATCCGGCAATCCAAGCCTTTTTGAAAATGAAACAATCTCTTTTTTTTCAACATATGCCAATGGGCGGATTATATCAAGCTTGCCCTTAAAAAAAGATTGTTTTGGTTTCATGGTGCCAATTTTCCCGGCATAGAACATATTGATAAAAAGGGTCTCAATAAGATCATCTTTATTATGGCCCAGGGCAATTTTCTGACAGCCGGTCTCCCTGGCAATTTCAAACAACCGGTTCCGTCGAAGCCTGGCACACAAAAAACAGGGATTTTCCCTGTTTTCTTTGCTGTGTGCCCTCACCCCGAAATCGGTATGCTCCACCCGCAAAGGAGTGTATGATCCCACATGGGCCGCAAGTTCTCCAACAAAGGAGTTCTCAAACCCCGGATCAATATGCACAGGGATGATGTCAAATTTAACCGGTGCTCTTTTTTGTAAGGAATACAGGAGGTGCAAGAGTGTCTGGCTGTCTTTGCCGCCGGAAACCCCGACAAGTATCCTGTCCTTGTCTGAAATCATCTTCCAATCATGGATAGCCTTTCCAACACCATGACGCACTCTTTTTTCCCAACTTGCGCTCAAAGACTATCTATTCGTCTGCCGGTTTATTTTTGCGTATGGCAACAACCCGTCCTGCTGCAATCTCTCTTAAAACGGTGACAACATCTTCATTTTTGGATGATTTCACCAAAAACTCGGCCCCTTCTCTGATCTGGCGAATTCGTTTGGCTGCCAGATGAACGAGGGTAAATCTATTATCAACATTTTTCAAACAATCTTCTATGGTAACTCTTGCCACAATCATTTCCTCCAGATTTTATATGAAACCCCGGCCAAGGCATTGCCATTATAAGAGTTTCATTTTTCGTTATGGCCAGAAACAAATTTCATGCTCCGGCCATGCCAGTTATTTAAAGAATATCGATTATCTCGTATACTCTTTTTCCGCCTGGTGCCTGTAAAACCGCTTCGTCACCAGGGACTTTTCCAATTAATGCACTGCCAAGGGGAGAGGATACAGAAATTTTACCATTCCGGATATCCGCTTCATCAGCACCGACGATCATGTATTCAACTTGTTCTTCGGAATCAAGATTTTCAAGCAGAACCCGGCTTGCAAACCGGACCACATCCTTACCAACACTGTCCGGATCAATGACCTTAGCATTACCAATCTTGTAACCAAGTTCTCCGATACGTCCTTCAATAAAAGACTGTCTTTCCTTGGCGGCATGGTATTCTGCATTTTCAGAAAGATCTCCATGGGCCCGGGCCGTTTCAATGGCTTTGATATTTTCTGGACGCTCAATGGTTTTCAATCTTTCAAAATCTTTTTTTAAGGCTTCATAGCCTTCTGTGGTTACGGGTATTTGCTCCAAAACTTTAAATTCACTCCGTTTAAAAAAATAATTGGGTTATCGACAGGATTACCAGTCTTTTAGCACCATAGTTACAGGCCAGGACCTAGCCGTTAGAATCCTTTATCCGCCTGGGTCTCTTTATCCTTATTTTGAATGACAGTGTGGCCCTCCTATCAATTCATCTTCACTATCACTGCATTTTCCCTATCACAGTGGTGCCTGCCTTTGTTTTATCTCCAATTTTTACACAAACTTCAAAATCCAGGGGCAGGTAAAGATCAAGGCGAGATCCAAATTGAATCATGCCGTATCGGTCCCCTTTCTTTATCTTTTCACCGGCTTGAACGCAATTAACAATTCTTCTGGCAACAAGACCTGCAATCTGAACCACCACAAATTTTTTACCCTTAGCTGTTTTCACAACCAAGGCGTTGCGTTCATTGTGAACCGAGGCTTTATCAAAGGACGCATTGATAAATTTACCGGGATTGTATTCAACCCTTTCAATGACGCCATCAAAGGGGATTCTATTCACATGAACATTAAATACATTCATGAAGATACTCACCTTTTGACAGGGCCCTGGCATATATTCACAAAGGGCCAATTTTTCAGTGATAATCACTCTGCCATCGGCAGGTGAAGCAAACTCATTGTCACCGCCCGGGATCTTACGTTCCGGGTCCCTGAAAAACCAACTGACAAAAAGGGTCACTCCCAGGGAGAAAACCCCGAACCCCATCCACCCAAAATAAAAAAGCATCCCCGTTATGAGGATGGTTATAAAAACGAACTTAAGCCCCGGAACTGCAATGGGCAAAACTGCACGAGCCGGCCATTTTGTTTTATTCATAGTCTCTCTTTTCTAAAAACGATATTCAGGCACAATATCAAATAACAGGCCATTGTGTCAATATGCTTGTTTCGGACGCTTTTTTCCAAGACCAAATTGGAGTTCCGCATCTGATTTTCTGATATAGCTGGGTTTCAATAAATTCCCGGGATACTCAAAAAATTTATCATCCATTATAGCAGGCCTGGCAAGAGCCGCTGCACTCACGTAATCCATGGTTTCACAGGAGAATTGGGCTTTCTGGTTTGTCAGGTCGGATATCAGGCCTTGATAGGCCTTTGACCCAGACCCCACGAAAATAGCGCCTTCCCCGGCAAACAACACCCCGTGTTCCGGTGAACAGACCATTTCATCACTTTTATGCACCAGGAGTCCTTGTTCAAACCGATACACCGCGCAATAGACCTCATTGCGCCTTGCATCCATCATGACACAGACGGGAACACTGAGACTTGCAAACCGATAGGCAATTCCATCAAGACTTGATACCCCGGCATCTGGCCTACCTAGGGCATAGGCCAATCCTTTTATAACACTGATGCCGATGCGAAGCCCTGTAAAACTGCCCGGCCCCTTTGCCGCAATAAATCCGTCTATCTCCGACAAACCAAACCCGGCCCTGTGGGCCAATAAGTGTTCAACCATTGCCACAAGTCGCTTTGAGTGGGTCTGCTTGTCTACCCAATACTCCTCGCAGATCAGATTCTTATTATCAAAGAGTGCAATACTGCACCCCTGTTCAGCCGTACTTAGAGAAAGAATCCGCACCTATTTAGCCTTTTCCGGGTTAGCCTTTTCCAGGGCAATTTCCAGCGCTTCTTTCACATCCTTGATACAGGTGAACTTGAGTTTATTCTTAATCTCCTTGGGTATATCATAGAGATCCTTCTCATTTTTGGCAGGAATAATCACATGTTTGATCCCAGCCCTGAGAGCCCCCAGGGTTTTTTCCTTGAGCCCACCAATGGGCAGTACCCTTCCCCGCAGGGAGATTTCCCCTGTCATGGCAACCTTGTTATCCACCTTCCGGTTGGTAAAGGCTGATACCAGGGCCGTTGCCATGGCAATTCCGGCCGAAGGCCCATCCTTGGGAATGGCACCAGCAGGAACATGGATGTGGATGTCAAAATTTTCAAATGCATCCTTGTCAATCCCCAGGGCCTCCTGGTTGGCTTTGGTGTACGTCAGGGCGGCCCTGGCCGATTCCTGCATTACTTCGCCGATTTGTCCGGTCACCGAAAGCTCGCCCTTGCCGGGAAACAGGGAGATTTCGATATAAAGATGCTCCCCGCCATATTCTGTCCAGGCAAGACCGGTTGCAAGCCCGACCTGACTTTCCTCCTGATCCAACTCCGATACATAGTGGGGGGGCCCAAGATAGCGAGTCAGATTCTGTTTTGTCACCGCAAACCGGCCTTTTTCTCCCTCGGCAATCCGACGGGCAATCTTTCGGCAAATCGTATCCAGCCTGCGCTCCAATCCCCGCAATCCCGCTTCCAGGGTATACTCTGAAACAATGGATTCCAATGCACCGGGACTGATATGGATGGACCGCCTGATCAAACCATTATCCTTAAACTTTCTAGGAATAAGATGTTTTTTGGCAATGGTTATTTTTTCCGGATGGGTATATCCGGATATCCGGATCACCTCCATTC
Source organism: Desulfobacteraceae bacterium (assembly GCA_022712835.1). The sequence continues at coordinate 12,720 of JAFLJU010000297.1, read as the reverse complement.
TGTCCAGCAATGCAGACGGAATGGTATCGGTCATATTGGCGGTTAGAATAAACAACACATTGGAAAGATCAAAGGGCAGATTCAGATAATGATCGGAAAATTCAATATTCTGTTCCGGGTCCAGGGCTTCCAAAAGGGCAGAAGAGGGATCTCCTCTGAAATCACTTCCCAGCTTGTCAATTTCATCCAGCATAAAGACCGGGTTATTGGTACCGCATTGACGCAACCCCTCGAGGATTCTTCCCGGCATGGCACCGATATAGGTTCTTCTGTGACCCCGGATTTCTGCTTCATCCCGGATTCCCCCAAGGGAAAGTCTGTGAAATTTTCGTTTCATGGCCTTGGCAATGGCCTGCCCCAGGGAGGTTTTCCCCACTCCGGGAGGACCCACAAAACAGATAATCTGTCCTTTTTTCTTGGGATTGAGCTTTCGGACACTCAAATATTCAAGGATTCTTTCCTTGGCCTTTTCCAACCCGTAATGATTTTTATCCAGGGTTTCCTCGGACTGTTTAATGTCCAAGAAATCTTTTGTAGAACGGCTCCAGGGCAATTCTACAATACAGTCAAGATAGGTTCTGACAACCGAGGCTTCAGAAGAATCAAAATGCATCTGCTCAAGCCGTTTCAACTGTTTATATGTTTCTTCTTCACAACTCTTGGGCATCTTACTTTTTTTGATTTTGACTCTAAATTCTTCTATCTCAGCCAGTTTATCATCACTTTCTCCCAGCTCCCGGTGAATGGCCTTAACCTGTTCCCGAAGATAATAATCCCGCTGGCTTTTTGTGATTTCATCCTTCACATCTGTCTGAATCTTTGCCTGGACGGTTGAAAGATCCAACTCCCTTGCCAGCAGATCGTTCACTTTTTTAAGCCGATCCACAGAGTCGGTAATTTCCAGTAGTATCTGGGCATCTTCCACCCGAAGGTTTAAATTGGATGCCACCAGATCCGCCAGCTTCCCGGGAGACTCAATATGGGACAAAAGATCCCCCACATCCCCGGACAGCTCCCCCTTCAGGGCCAGCAGTTTTTCACTACTTTCCTTAACATTGCGCATCAATGCTTCCACGGCGATGTCAATTTCTTTCGGGTCGGTGTCACTGAGGATTTCGATGGTGACCTGGAAATATTTTTTCTTTTTTATATATTTAAGAATTTTTGCTTTTGCAATTCCCTGGACCAGTGCTTTAATCCGCCCATCGGGCATTTTGATCATTTTTTGCACACGCCCAATGGTTCCGATGTCATAGACATCATCAATTCCAGGTTTTTCAACCTCGGAGTCCTTTTGTGCAGACAGAAAAATATAGCGATCAAATTCCACACATTCTTCAACGGCTTTGATTGATTTTTCCCGTCCGACAAACAAAGGCAGTAGCATATCCGTAAACACCACCACATCCCTTACCGGCATCATAGGAAGGGTTCTGGGGATATCTTCGATATTCCCCTCTTTTTCTATAATCTCAATGAGATCATCAATATCTGCTTCCGCCATTTATGCTCCTTTATTAACACTACACTTAAACAGAACCGGGTTATGCATGTTGGGAGTTCCATTCAAGTGATTAAAGTTGATTTCTATCATATAATATTAGCTGGTTCTACAATATAACAGAATTTTCTTTTTACAATATCCTTGAAAAAATATTTTTAAAATCAGATACTCCGTGAAGATTTAAACAATTACACCCAACACTTAAGGAAACTGCCCATGATAAATTATACTCTGCCACTGATCGTGTTTATTTTCGGTGCATGTATCGGCAGTTTTTTAAACGTTTGTATTTTCAGAATACCTCAAAAAGTATCCATTGTATTTCCCGGCTCATTTTGCCCTATCTGTAAAAAGGATATCCCTTTTTATTGCAATATCCCTATCCTAAGTTATCTGTTTTTACGGGGAAGATGCTCAGGCTGTAAAACCCCGATATCTCCAAGATATCCCCTGGTTGAAATTCTAACGGGTGGATTCTGCGTTTTCCTATTTTTAAAGTTTGGCCTTACCCTCCCCTTTTTATTTTGGTTTACCTTTATTTGCGTACTCCTTGTCATTTCTTTTATTGACGTTGACCACCAGATCATTCCGGATATCATTTCCCTGCCCGGAATCTTCATTTTTGCATCTTCGGCAGCGTTCATTCCGGAAATGACAATTACCGATTCCCTGTTTGGTATTTTTGTAGGCGGCGGTATTTTATACACCATCGCATTCCTTTATTTCAAACTTAGAAACACACAGGGGATGGGGGGGGGAGACATAAAGTTAATAGCTATGATAGGGGCTGCCACAGGACTAAAGGGTATATTGTTCACCATTTTTACCGGCTCTTTTATAGGAACTTTCGGCGGGATCTGTGCCATACTCTTTTCAAAGAAGAAAAACTATCAGCTCAAGATCCCGTTTGGCCCTTATCTTTCTCTTGGGGCCATCCTCTATATATTTTTTGGAACCCCTCTAATAGAATGGTATTTAAGAAAAATTTCCGGATATTAATGACCCATGAATTTAATATCAGTATTTATCCTTATTTATCCTTTAGTATTTATTGATCAAGAAGCGTAGCAAACCTCAATGACCATCTTACCTTTTGTTGTCCGAAAAGGAAGTACCAAAATTTCACCACCCTCTTTTATATGGTCGATATTCTGATCAGCACCCTGACAGACTTTAACAAATTTTACTTTTACTTTTTTATCAAGCTCCGCAATTTTCGTTGTGACGTGACCTGCGATCATATTACTAATTTCACCAACCGCATCAATAATTTCTTCATTAATTTCAACCATATCCTCGCCAAACATAGCAGAGACAATACCCAAAATACATTTTTCAGAAAAACTGATGGCAGCAGACCCCTGAAGGTCACCCGTAATTTCAAGAATTCCGGTAATATCTCCATTGGAACCGGTATCTTTTTTCAAAAAAGGGGTTTCCGGTTTAACTTTCACAAATGCTGTGGTATCAAGAATGTGTAAAGCACCTTCAACGAACGGATTTACAAGTGTTACTTCCATATTTTCCTCCTGTTTTAATCGATTTTATGTTTTTTACTGAAAACTGGCAATGAAATTTATTAAAAATGTGAATAAATACTTGACACGCCCGGCCCAACGACGTAACGTACGCAAAAGCTGATTCAAATTTATTTTAACTTTAGGAAAATGTTTTCGAAAAACAAATTTTGTAGTTTGTGATTTCTAAAACCTAAAAAAAGGAGTGATACGATGAACAAAGGCGATTTAATCAACAAGGTTTCAGAAGTGCTTAGCAGCAAGAAAGAAGCTCAGGCTGCGGTAGACTGTACAATCAAAGCGATCACTGACGCTCTTTCCAGCAATGACTCTGTTACGTTAGTTGGTTTTGGAACATTTAAAACCGCAGAAAGAAAAGCCAGAAAGGGAAGAAACCCCCAAACGGGTAAAGAAATCAATATCCCCGCGAGAAATGTTCCAAAATTTGTTCCCGGCAAAGCATTAAAAGACGCAGTAAAGTAATCAAATCAATATTGGTAATATGTTCGGGCAGTATTTTAAATATTTTTAGATACTGCCCGAACTGATTTTATCCCATGAGCCTTAAAATAGAGGGCATCTTTATGCCATCGGTTGGGGTGGATTTGGTATTCGATATGAATTCTACAAATCCCATATCCCGATCATCCATTATATATGATACTGACTTTGAAAAAAAGACCATTACTATTGCCCAACCGCTGAGAGCGATCACGGGCACAACTGTCTTTGATCAACTGCATCTGACGACCATTCTTTTCGATGGGAAACGGAAAATCAGAGCAGGGATCCAATGTCATCCGATTCAATTTGATGATCACTATCGGCTTGCCAATCAAGCGACATCCAAGGCAGTTGTCCTCAAATACACTTCTGAGGCGCTAGAAACCAATATCCGCTCAGCCTTTCGGCTCCCCCTGAGCCAAAAATTCACCATTAAAGCAAAGATTATATACAACCAGGCTGAATATTATACTGCCAAGAACTTTACTATCAGGGACATCTCTTTTACAGGAATGGGATTGGTCATTTCCAAAAAGAAAACCTCTTTAGCCAATCCTTTGGTTGGACTTAAAAAGAACGACCTCATACCCATCGGATTGATTCTGATCGACAAAGGAGAAGAGAAACCAATTGGCGCCTTCCCTTTAAAAACCATGGTTGTAAGGGTGAATAAAAACTATTCAGAATCCCATATTCTGGTGGGCTTAAAGATATTAGAGATCAGCCAGAAAAATGAGATCGCACTGAACCGCTTCATCCACAATGCTCAAGTCGATGAGCTAAAGAGACTCAGCGTCAGAAGAGATTAGGCGCTCCATATAGATTTTCAGCCAGGCAAGAATTCTATTTTGAAGGGGGGTCAACTGGGTTTGTTTTTCGCAAATTTCCCTTAAATCAATCAACCCTTGGGCAATCGTGTACTTGACATCATTTCGATACCCTGGAATAGGGTCCCCGGGAAGAGGTGAAAACAAACGCCTTAAATGCTCTGAAAATTCGATGTTTGTCACATGGATAGAATGGCTATCAAAATTTCGCAACAAAATACGATTGGCGATTGTCTTCACCCTCGTACTTAAAAATTTTTCACAAACAATTGCTTTGAGTTCATCTCCGGAACCATGGAACCTACTGATTTCTTTTTTCTCTGAATGGGAAAAAAAACCGGACTGGTATAATGCCGCATCCGGATCGATATCCGGTATCAGCGGATATTCATATTGCCTATGGTGTTGGACGGTTTTAAGGAACAAATCCGCCTTAGCTTGAATTTTCGCCAGATTCAGATCCGATAGTTTCTGTGCCTGAGGTGTCACCTTAGCCTGAAATCTGTCAAGAGAGGGCAAAACAATCAGTTGATCCCCTGGCCGTTTACGGATCACAAACAGATCAACCATTTCAGACCCCTGAGCAGCCTCAAACTCCTTTTCAAAATCCAGCCGAATCCAGAGCGTTTGATTTTTATAGGGTAGAGATTCACCCACATGAATCACCGGAGCGATATAATTATTTTTCCACCCGAATGAAGCCGACACCATGAGACAAATACGAAAATCAGTATTTCCGATCCGACACTGCTTTTCCATTGTATTTATTCGCAAAGCATCCTTTGATTTATTAAAAAAACCCAAAGAATACTCCCATATCTCTTTTTGCCGGGAAAAGATCTTGACCAGTTCAATTACCGCCTCGACATCATTCATGGCTTCATGGGCACGCCCAGAGGTGACAAATCCATTTTCGGTACTGAGCAATTCCAACTTAAGACTGGGACGTCCATCTTCAAGATAGGGCCACTTCATCACATGGTCACAAAAAACCCTAAAAACGGTTGTCACGGGCAACAGATCCATCCGGGAACATTGATTTGCATACTGGTGGGCATAGGGGTCCAACAGGTTCCGATAAAAAAGGAATCTCAAGAAATCGTCATCAAATCCAAGGGAATTGTATCCCAGACTGATGGTACCCGGGGTATTAAAAAGCGTGTGGATTCTGAGGGCAGCCTGGTACTCAGTAACTCCACCGTCTAATTCATCCTTCGTCAGGCAGTGGGTAATAAAGGCGTAGGGAGAGGGAACAATATCGCTTCTAAGCTTGACGGTGATCAAATCCCGGGAAATCTCGTTCAAAGAAAGATCTGTACGAATACTGGCAAAGGTCAATACCTGGTCAAATGCCGGATTTAATCCGGAGGTTTCAACGTCATAAAACAGATAGGTTTTCATAGTCTTCACAACCCCAAAAAGGGGAGAACAAAAAATTTGTTCTCCCCTTTCAGTATTTTTAAAAACGTATAAAAAAAGTCTATCTTTTTGAGAACTGGAAGCTTGCTCTTGCGCCCTTTTTCCCGTATTTTTTACGTTCTTTCTTCCGTGCATCCCTGGTTAGGAAACCAGCGCTTTTCAGGATAGCTCTCAACTCTGGATCAATTAGAACCAGTGCTTTTGACACGCCATGACGGATCGCGCCCGCCTGACCTGTTTGCCCACCACCCATCACGGTGACTTTAATATCAAAGGCATCACCAGTATCAGTCAGAACCAGAGGAGCAGCAATCGCTTTACGGTTAACACCGATATTGAAGTACTCTTCCATCTCTCTATTGTTGACAACAACCTTACCGGTACCAGGCGCCAGCCATACTTTGGCCACAGAGCCTTTTCGTTTGCCTGTCGCGTAGAATACGTTTCCACTTTCCATTGATATTATCGTGTCCTTTTAATTCTTATATTTCTTGTATAAATCCAACGAACCAATCCAACGAATATTAGGTTCAATTGGTTTAAATTTCAATCGGTTCCGGCTTCTGAGCAGCATGGGGATGCTGATCTCCTGCATAAATAAATAGTTTTTTGCAAAGCTTTCGCCCAAGCTTGTTCTTAGGAAGCATCCCTCGGACCGCTTTCTTAAGCACTTCCGTTGGCTTTTTTTCGAACATTTCTTTTGCCGTAGTCGCTTTTATACTACCAATATATCCTGAGTGACGATAGTATGTTTTCTGATCCAGCTTATTACCGGTCAGTCGGACTTTGTCTGCATTTATCACCACAACCCAGTCACCCATATCCACATGGGGAGTAAAAAGGGGATTATGCTTTCCTCTGATCCGGTAAGCTACTTGGGAGGCAAGCCTTCCAAGAACCAGATCTTTTGCATCAATTACACACCAATTCTCTTTGTTGTCTGATCTTTTAGCACTATAGGTATACTTTTTCAATATTTCTCGCTCCTCTTCATAAACACAATCCGCAATATTTACAGAACTTTTGTCCGTCTGTCAAGCGGAATTTATAATTCTATTTGTTTTTCCTTTCTTTTCAACCCAGAGACAAATGATGAGCTCTCTTTTTCGGGGGTAAGCCGACTGGACGTTTTGCAGGATACATCCGCATTCAGGATACCGCCATTTTCGACAATCAAGTCCTGGCATTCCACCTTACCGGCACAGGTACCCGTCGCAAGTATGATCAATTCTTTAGTGGCCAAAACCTCACCTTTAAAGTTCCCACCGATGGTCAGACTGGATACCTTTGTCAAACTTGAATTCACCAGTCCGTCTTCAGCTATTATGACAATGTCACCGTCTATGGTCCCGGTAACCTGCCCCTTAATAATTAATTTTCCGGTGCTGGATATGGATCCTTCAATTTTAAGTTCTTTATCAATGATGGATAAGTTTTCCCTCTCTTTTTTCCCCATTGTCTGTCTCCTCGCATGCTTATGAGTGAATATCTATATAAATTTTAGCTACTTCATTTCCATTAAGTGTGGTCACTACATAATAGTGCTGGCCTTTTTTGCCCAAAGAATATCTCGGCATAAGAACCGAAGCTGCGGTATCGATTAAATACCCTCTGTCCTCACCCGTATTTATGCTATTATTACCAACAAAACCTTTAAAATTCACCACATATTTAGAAGGATCCACGTCGCCGGTAATAATATCTTCTATAATCAGTTTATCTCCATATTGAAGACTTACATGACTCCTATTTTCCACAATAATCGTTTTTCCATTGATCTTTAGTTTAAATTGAATATCAACAGCCTTTTTTGATTCACTCACCACAAGTTCCTGGCTTTGTGCAAGGCCTTTGACCAATCCTAAATCGACTCCTTTCTCCTTAAAATCCAAAAACACACTGCCGCAAGCATAAAAATCCTTTTTTGCTTCAATTCTGGTGGGCTCATTAATGATTAATTTTTTTTTCATATCATTAAATTCATTCCCCACCCCAAGAATATCCACACTTAATCCCCGTTCGTAGTTTGCCACGATGTCATGGACCTGGACAGTATCCCCTCTGTTAATGACCAGGTGCTGCATCATTCCGACCACAACGGGGATTGAATCATTAACAGAAATGATCATATACTGCATCTGGGGTTTCTTTAAATCGATTCCCGGGGTCTGGGGTAAAATGTCCAGCATCTCCATGAAACCGTTAATAGCATAGATATGCTGCCTGACTTTTTGTTCCAGGGGAAGTGCCTTAGCCGATTCGATACCAAATGCCGGAATTTTACAGACATTCATTGCATAATAAGTGGCCGATTGCCGTTGTTCCTTATGGATGGTATCCGGATGGTTGGTTCGGTGATTGTTAAAATGAAAATGATACACATCATCTTCAAGCTTTTTATTTATGACATCAATCACTTGTTGGGCCATGGCCTCAAGATTTACAGCACCAAGGGTTTCGCCTAAATCTAAAATTGCATCATCTGCAATAATGGATTGCCCGAATTTTTGAGGATTTCTATCGGGCCCCTCCCAGGTGGGAGAATATACACCGGAGCCCTCGTGAAGGTTGAGGAAACAATCACTTTCACAAATGAGTTTTTTAAGTACCGTCACCACCTCTGCTTCATAATTGACGGTAGTGTCATCCATGAATTTTCGATTCATGTCCTGGTTGATCTGTCTTTCGTTTTTCAGGATCGATGGAAAATTTGCCCGGGGAACCACAATGAGGTTTCCCTTCTCTAGGGAAAAATCCGCATAGAAATCGGCGGCTAAAAAGCCACCGGGCTCATCTCCTTGAATTCCCCCGACAATCAACAGGGTTTTACCCGGCTTAGACCCTGATATCCGGTAAATATTCAGCTCATTTTCTTCTCCTGGAAAAAAGACAGTATGGGTTCGCTGACCAGGCCAAGAAACAGAAGTAATCAGCAGGACCAAACAAAACCCTGAGCAGAAAATAGCCCCGACCTTGAATATGGATTTCATAACCCTGATTCTTCCTCGGTAATATCTATGAGATTTTCAAACATCAGCTCCCCCTTTTCATTAAATATATAGATGGCTGCTTTTTTATAAAACTCGGGGCCTTCCTGGTTTTCAATCCTGAATTTAACCGGTTTAAAATGCGCAATGGAAAAATATTGCCCCTTCTTATACTGGCTGGGAATTCCATTTTTTAACCGTGCCTTTGGTACAACCAGCCATTTAGCCTGGGGTTTGTTTGCAGGTTTCAATATGGTGAAAATTCTTCCGGAAATGCCTCCTGGCTTTTCTGACATATTCCGAATATCAAATCGAACGAGAAGGTCTCCATCAACCCCCTCCCGGGTAACGGAAAATTTTTCTATGGCAACGATTTTCTGAACCGATGACTGACCCTTCGATTCTTTCTGGGGAGATATCTGTGTTTTTCCTACCCCAATATTTTCAGATACAGACGTCTTTTCATCGACCTTGGCGTCCTTGATCTTGGCAGCTTTAACCTTGGCAGCTTTAACCTTGGCAGCCTCAATCTTGGCAGCCTTAATCTTGGCAGCCTTAATCTTATCAGCCTTAATCTTGGCATCTTTCTTAGCCTTGGTATCCAGGGCCAGGGTGGAAGAAATCTTTTCTAACTTAGCTTTTCCCTTTATCCCTGCTTTTTTTTCTTTTGCCGTATTCACCGACGGTACACCAGATGCCGTGACTGGGTCTGAAATCCCTGGTTTTATCCCGGAGATGACCAACCTTGCCATTAAAATTTCATTATCCGCAACCAAGGAATCGGCCTTTTTTTTCAGCTCTGTCAATTCAAGCTTAAGCTGCTTGTTTTCAAGTGCCTTCTGGCTGAAAAGGATATAAAATCCACCGGCGGCAAAAAAGCTCAGGGTCCCAATCACTAAAAAAGCGTAAACAAACACCTTAAGATGTCCCGCCGATTTAATTTCCCCAAAATCATCTACAATCAAAAAACTTTTTTTTCTGTTTTTTTTATATGGAGACGGTTTTGACTGGGCTATTTCTTTTTCCAGTTCTCTCGAAATATCTTCCATAATCCACCTTTCCTAACAAGTTTAAGATGTTTTGTTCCCTTAGTTGAAAAAATGCTGGATTCATAATTTTGAAAAAAACGAATGTCACAGCGATCTTTCTTTTGGGTTATTTGAAAATCCGTTCCTGTCACCGTAATATATGTATTTTTCTTGAAAATTTGATTTTTCCGTTTAACCCAAGCCTTTTTCCCAAGCCCATCAGAAGAAAAATTATCGGCATAAAACCCGGAATAGGCATCCATATTTTTTGAGGACCAGGCGGCCAGCCATTTTTGAATAGTTTCCTTGGCAGAAGCCTCTTTGGGATTATACTTGATAAGTTTCTGGGCCCCCGCAATCAAGGAACCATCCATGGTTTGAGACTCCTTTGATTTTTTCTGGAACGTATCGCCAACAATTTTATACCCATTGACCGTTTCCAACATAAACAACTTACGCTTACCAATCAGGATTTTTTCTTTTCCAGAAGAAAGAATCAAATCAAACAATGCCACCACAACATCCTTGTGTGCATAGATACCGGCATTGGTCATTTTAACCGTAAGCGATACCTTGTCTTGATTGGATTTATCCCTTAACTCGCGCCAACTCTCCCACCAGGAGATATCCGGTACATATTCATCTGAATAAAAGGCAAGATATTCATGATAGCTGCCGGCTTCAATCGAATGGCTCCAATCGGTCAAAATTTTTAGGACTTTCTTTTCCCGATCTGCCTGGACAGAAGGCTCTGTTTTTACAATTTTTTCGACAATGATCAAGGGGGTGGAATCTAAACGAATATATTCGGAAAGAGAAAGAATGTTTTCATTTTCAAGGGCAATACACCCATTGGAATCCATGGGTTTCAATACTTTATCCGTACCGTGTATCCAGATGGCAGACCCATCTTTTTTAAGACGCCGATCGTAAAAATTAGGATAATCAGAAGGAAACGCTTTTTCCCCGTATACCGGGGTAAGATAGCGATCTTCATATTCATCGAACAAGAAATAAACCCCTTCGGGTGTTTTTTTGTCTCCTGCCTTTTTCTTGGCCCCAACCACCTCTCCGGTTGAACAGGGGGCTGAAAAAACCAATTGAAGCGCCTTGTTTTTCAGAGAATAGACATAGAGCATCTGGGTTTGTTTTTCCACCAGAATGGCATTTTCCTTTTCCGGCAGGGTAATGATGGAATCGGGTAAGGTATTGCCAATAACAGGAACCGGGGACCATCCCCCTCCCCAAACAACCAGGACAGCAAAAAAAAATTTCAACAGTTTCATTTTCATTTATCGGGGGTTACCCTTCCTTCTTGGGCTGCCCGGATAGATCTGTCCGGGTCCTTAGGTTTACTTTAAGATGATGATAGGCTTTGTCAGATGCTTTTCTACCACTTGAGGTGCGAAGAACTAAGCCGATCTTTAATAAAAAAGGCTCCACAACATCCACAAGCGTATCCGCTTCTTCCTGCAGGGTGGCTGAAATGGCCTCAATCCCCACAGGGCCTCCTTTATAAAAATCTATAATGGTTTTCAGATAATTTCTGTCAAGATGGGTAAGGCCGAGTTCATCGATTCCCTCAAGGGAAAGCGCCGCACACACACTCGCTTGCGTCACTTTTCCATTTGATTTTACCTGGGAATAATCCCGGACACGTTTCAACAAACGATTGGCAATACGGGGAGTCCCCCTGGATCTTCTGGCAAGCTCAAGGGCAGCTCTGTCTGAAATTGGGGTATCCAGAATTTTGCCGGACCGTTTTATGATGACAACCAGATCATCAATGGAATAAAAATCAAGGGTTCGAAATATACCGAAACGGTCCCGTAAAGGAGCCGACAACAAGCCCACTCTCGTGGTGGCACCCACCAGAACAAACTGTTTAAGCCGATACCTGTGACTTCTGGCATGAATTCCCTTGTCAAAAATAAAATCCACGGCAAAATCCTCCATTGCAGGATAGAGGAACTCTTCTACTACCTTTGGAATCCTGTGAATTTCATCGATAAAAAGGATGTCTCCCTCGCCCATGTTTGTCAGGATACCCACCAAGTCCCCCCCCTTTTCCAAGGTTGGCCCGGAGGTGATGGTCAATTCTTTTCCCATTTCATTGGCAATAATATGACAAACAGTTGTCTTCCCTAACCCAGGAGGACCATGCAACAAAATATGATCCAGGGACTCGTTTCTCATTTTTGCTGCCTGTATCGCTATTTTCAGGGTTGCAACCGCCTCTTTTTGCCCCACATACTCATCAAAACAGGTGGGACGAAGGGATAAGATCTCTGTTTGCTGGTCTTCCCGGGTATCCTTGGAGGTCACCACCCCTTTTTTGTCCGACGAAAATGCGAGGATGTCATTGGTCATGGTTACCGGACCTCCTGATATATTTCGTCAAACAAACTTTCCGCAGTGTCAATGGATGTATTTCGATCAAAGGCCTCTTTTATCATCCGTTTGGCCGATGCAGTTGAATGCCCTAACTGATCCACCAGCACCTCTTCAACCTGCTGTGATATTTCCGATAGATTTTTATCCAGAAAAGGTTTAATACTATCCGATGTTTCCATGTCCTGGCTCAGAAAAGCGGTCACTTTTCCATGGAGAGTGGCAATAATTTTTTCCGCAGTTCTTTTTCCAATTCCGGACAATTGAGACAGAAAAGATACATCTTTGTCCTCAATGGCCCGGGCCACGGCTCCAACGGGCTTCGTCAGGGCCTTTACTGCCTTCATTGGCCCCACAGCAGCAACGGAAATAAACAATTGAAAGAACTCCTTATCTTCAGGTGTTCCAAACCCTATTAAAACCGGTTTGGGCTGACGCTCGGTCACATGAAAATAAATATACAGACGAACAATCCCATCCCCTGAAGCGTCTTGTGTTACCTGCCCAAGAGTGATGGGGTTCAATAAAATTTCATACCCGATA
>JAFLJU010000319.1 GCA_022712835.1 Desulfobacteraceae bacterium | reverse complement strand
CGCACATGGAGATGTCCAGTCCGCCGCTTCTGATACGATCGATGAGCAAAGACAGGGCTTCCTCACCGGAGGCGTCCATATCGTTGATGCCATTGGCAACAAGGACGATGTGTTTGAGCTTGTCATTGGCATCTATCTTAGCAGCAAGTTTGTCTTCAAGGAAGCTTGCGGTGGCAAAGAACAGTGGAAATTTCAGTGAAGCTGACACGGCATTGGCAAAGTATGTTGTAAAAAGATCCACCTTGACAGAAGAGACCTGGGCGGAGGCTCCTATGCTTTTTTCCAGGCTTTCCCCAAGGCAGTCCTTGCACATATAGGTTTCATAGCGAAACCCTTTTGTGACGTTTTCCGCAAAAAGCGCCTTTCTTTCCATTACGATATCATGGGTAAATCTCATAAAAAATCTGGCGGCCTCATCATCTGATTCTGTGGGAAATTCCTTCATCATATACAATTCCATGGGCAGAAAAATTCCGCTGGGCCTGGTTTTGACAATTATCTTGGTCCCTCCTATGGCTTCAAGGGCAGCCATGGACAGCTCAAAATAAATAGAATCAAATTGGGGGACAACCCTGCCTTCAAATTTTCTTTTCCGGTTATTTTTCAGAATCTCGGGAATATCATGGTGATTCAGGGGCATATAATCATACTCCGCAAGGATGAGATTGATCTCTGTTATCTTGTAATTGAGAGCCAGAAGAACCGAGGCGATTTTGTCCTTGCCCGGATGGTTGATTTTGCCTTTTAGTATCTTGGTCAGATAGGTATTGGAAATGCCTGAAATCTGGCTGATCCGGTTGACATTAAGATCGCTTTTTTCAATGACTTTGGTGAGGGTGTCCGGAAAATTGCGCATGGGTATCAGGGGATCCTTTATGTCTTTTTCTGAGAGTCAAATTAAAGTGTTGTTTCACAAATTTCAAACCCAGTTCATATTATAAATTAATTTAAGGTTAATAAAAATTTAACCAAAAGGCAAGGTGCTGAAAATTTTTGACATGAAACAGCCTTTTCCCGGTTTTATGGTTAAAGTCCCCACCCTTAACAGGGTTATCACATTTCCCTAATTACCTGCTCATAAAATTTGTATTAAATGCCCCTTAACACTCATTCAACACAAGGAAAAACGATAAAGGAAAAGAACGCAATGGTGACGGAAAAAGACCGGAAAGAATGGATCGGGCTGCTTGGCAGCGCAGACCCAATGGATCTTGAATCGGCGGAAAAAGCGCTTGGCGGTAAGATAAAAATCTCCCATGTGATGAAGCCTGAAACCGGCATGATCATGGTCCAGGCAAAAGCAGACGGTTCAAACGGCCGGTTCAACCTGGGCGAGGTTACCGTCTCCCGTTGCGTTCTTGAGGTAAAAAATAATTTTATGGGCACCTCATGGATAATTGGGTCTGATCTTCGTCATGCGGAACTGGCAGCTCTATTTGACGCTTTGCTCCAGGATCCTGACACCCACGAAAAATTGGCAGCCACCCTCATAAAAGATCTGAAGGCAAAACAAACCGCGAAAAATGAACGAATAACACGGGATGCATCGGATACACGCGTGGAATTTTTTACCCTGAAAAGGGGCGAATAGGGAGACTATTTATGCAAAAAGGATTTCAATCAGAAACATTTGACAGCCAGGCAATTTTCAGAACGGTATTGGATGCCATGGCAGCCCCCGGAAAAATCATGAACTTGCCCATCAAAATAGAACCTCCGGAATCGCTCGATCCTGCCGCAGGCGCCATTCTCATGACGCTTCTGGATTTTGAAACTCCATTGTGGTCCAATCTTGCCCATGATTCAGCAGCCATCCAATGGCTTGTGTTTCATACCGGTGCCCCCTTTTCCCAGGTAAAAAAAAATACCGCCTTTGCCCTGTGCACCGATTATGAGAACCTTGAAGACCCGGGACACTTCAGCCTGGGAACCATTGAATCTCCCCAGGAATCAACCACCCTCATCATTCAGACAAGGGGAATTGATAAAAATAGCTCCCTTCGGTTAACAGGTCCCGGTATCCAGACCCACACCGATCTAAAATTAACTGGGGTAGCCAACCGCTTTATCGAGAAAAGAGCCCAGATTTTTAATACCTACCCTCTAGGGGTGGACATGATTTTTGTCTGGGACACCATTTTTGTCGCCATTCCCAGAACCACACACCTGGAGATTTTATAATGTATGTTGCTGTAAAGGGGGGACAAACTGCCGTCAGAAACTCCCGGCGCCTGGTTACCCGGACAAGACGGGGGCCCGAAACAATTCCGGAAATCGGCCCAGACCAGATCGAAAACCAACTGGGTCTTGCCGTTGACCGGGTGATGGCCGAAGGGGCCCTCTATGACAAGCGGGCTGTCGTCCAGGCCATCAAACAGGCCCAGGGAGATCTGGTGGAAGCCGTTTTCCTGGTCCGGGCCTATCGAACCACCCTGAAACGATTCGGCAACTCAACCCCGGTAAATACGGGGAAAATGCGGGCCATCCGACGGGTATCCGGTGCATTTAAGGATCTTCCCGGAGGACAGATTCTCGGCCCCACCTATGATTACACCCACAGACTCATTGAGTTTGACCCTGACATGGACAAGGATACGGCCAACCAAACACTCGAAGAGGCCGGTGAAAAAGAAGCCACAAACAAGTCACAAACGAAGGAAGGGAAGGGGGCTCAAACCACGGCTCCCCTGCCCCGGGTGATGGAAATACTGATCCAGCAGGGGTTAATGGAAAAAGGCCCCGGGGAACTGATCGGAGAGCCCACCCAGGATCTGACCCGCCAGCCCTTGAAAGTTCCCGCCGCCAGAAGCATCCGCCTCCAGGCCCTTGCAAGGGGGGACGAAGGATTTTTGCTCAGCTCGGCATATTCCCTTCAACGGGGGTTTGGTCTGGATCGCCACCCGTTTCTGGGAGAACTGCGGGTGGGGTTTGTGGAGGTGCTTTATACCCCGCCAGAACTGGGGTTTGAAATCAAAATCGGAGAGATCAAAATTACCGAATGCTTTATGATCAACCGATTCAATGGAGAAAAGGACAGAGCTCCTGGCTTTGAAAACGGATATGGCCTAATATTCGGCCAAAATGAAAGAAAGGCCATGTCCGTGTCTCTTCTGGACCGCTCCCTGCAAAACGCCGAAGAGGGAAAAGCTGTGAAATATCCGGGCCAGGACCAGGAATTTATTCTCGCCCACTCTGATAATGTGGAGGCATCCGGGTTTGTTCAGCACCTGAAACTTCCCCATTATGTTGATTTCCAGTCAGAACTTTTGTCCGTGAGAAGCCTTCAGAAGACCAACTATCTGGAAAAACAAGCCCCTGGAAAAACAAAGCGGCCAAAATCCGCTCCGGAAAAAAATCTTTAACAACAGGAAAACAAATGCCTTCACACTATAATTTTGCATACCTGGATGAACAATCCAAAAAAATGATCCGGCGGGCCATCTTAAAAGCCATGGCCATCCCCGGCTTCCAGGTACCCTTTGGCGGACGGGAAATGCCCCTACCCTATGGCTGGGGAACCGGCGGCATCCAGCTCACCGCATCGCTTCTGGGCAAAGAGGACATTCTCAAAGTCATTGACCAGGGATCGAACGATACGGTGAATGCCGTGAGCATAAAAGATTTTTTCCGGCGGACCGCCCATGTTGAGATAACCGAAATAACCCCCCGGGCCACCATCATCCAGACCCGTCACAGGATTCCGGAAACCCCGTTAACCCAGGGACAGATCATGGTATATCAGGTTCCCATCCCGGACCCTTTGCAGTTCATTGAACCCAAACGGCCCGAAGCCGCTAAAATGCATGCTTTTGAGGAATACGGAGCCATGTACGTTAAATTGTATGAGGACATCGCCTGCCATGGCAGGATTGTCACGGCCTTTGATTATCCGGTCCGGGTTCATAACCGGTATATTGCAAGCCCCTCCCCCATTCCCAAATTTGACAATCCCAAACTGCATCAATCCCCTGCCGTTCATCTATTCGGAGCGGGCAGGGAAAAACGGATCTATGCCGTTCCTCCCTATACCGATGTGGTCAGCCTTGATTTTGAAGATTATCCCTTTGAGCTGGAAGCCTGGGAGGAGTCCTGCGCCATTTGCGGATCACACACAAGTTTCTTAGATGAAATCATCATGGACGATCAGGGAACGCGAATGTTTGTCTGCTCTGATTCGGAATATTGCGCCAATACTCTGGAAAAGGAGGTCCCATGTCAACCCTAGATTCCCAAAAGAAACGCCCCCTGCTCCGGGTTCAGAATCTCTCCAAATTTTATGGAAAGACCATGGGGTGCCACGAAGTCAATTTTGAACTGGACAAGGGAGAAGTCATCGGGATTGTGGGGGAATCAGGGTCCGGCAAGTCCACCCTTTTAAAATGTCTTGCCGGCAAAATCCCCCCCACAAACGGGTCTGTTTTTTTCAATTCCGATCAGGGGTTTCTGGATCTTTGCCGCACAGATGAAGCCCTGTTACGAAAAATCATCCGATCCCAGACCGGGTTTGTAACCCAGAATTCCGTTGAGGGCCTTCGAATGAATATCAGTGCCGGGGGCAAT
Source organism: Desulfobacteraceae bacterium (assembly GCA_022712835.1). The sequence goes on along the minus strand of JAFLJU010000319.1, from coordinate 306 downwards.
ATTGCAGAGAGGCTCCTGGCCAACGGCATGCGAAATTACAGCCGGATCAGACAAATTGCTGAAGGGTGGCTTGAAACCGTTGAAATAGCTGGTTCCAGAATGGATGATCTGCCCGGGACCTTTTCCGGCGGCATGCAGCAGCGCCTTCAGATCGCGGCCAACCTCGTCACAGACCCCAAGATGATTCTCATGGATGAACCCACGTCCGGGCTGGATGTCTCGGTCCAGGCAAAGCTCATTGATGTGCTGAAAAAACTGGTGGCCCGCCTGAACCTCTCCATGATCCTGGTCACCCATGATTTGGCA
>JAFLJU010000048.1 GCA_022712835.1 Desulfobacteraceae bacterium | reverse complement strand
GTCTGAAATGGTACAATTATCAATTGTAAGGTTAGCTGTGGCTTTTTGGTTATGTATCCCGCCTCCGAAAACGGCGGCATCATTGTCTGAAATGGTGCTGTTGGAAATCTTCAGGATACCGTAATTATAGATGCCCCCGCCAAAATAGGCGTAATTGTCTGAAATGGTACTGTCGGTGATGGTGAGATCTCCGCCGCGGTTAATAATTCCTCCACCGCTTTTTTCTGCGCTACCAAAGCCGCCCGTAATGGAAAGCCCTGTGAGGGTGGCAGCCGCAGTTACATCAATTTCAAAAACCCGATCGGTTTTGTTTGCATCCAGAGTGATGTCGAATTTCCCGTCTCCGTCAATATCACCGTTGACGGTGACTCCGTTTACATCGGTAATGGTCAGGGCGCCGTACTTCAGGGTATTGGTAGTGCCTGCCAGCCCCGGATCAAAGGTGATGGTATCCGCTTCCCCATTGGCGTTGGACAGGAAAATGGCCTCTCTGAGATTGAGTAAACCGTATTTAGTATATACTCCGTCTACTGCAACATTGCGGTTATCTCCGGCCTCGTTAACCGTATAATCAACCAGGATACCGGTGTATCCGGACCGGGTAGTAAGAGAGAGGGCCTGGCCCGATTCGATAATGCCAGTGCGGATCTCAAGCTCCCAGTCCCCGCCCTTTGCTGCGGCCCCGGTGATATCATCCGAGGCTGCCACATCAGCCCCGGTGATATCGGACAACTGGGCCACAAAACTCTGGCCTTGGATCCCCTTTGCCACATTACAGCCGTAGATCAGGATATCGGCCCCCGGGGCAAGGCTGTCCCCCCATTGCCGGAGGTTTAAGGCATGGGTGTCCAGGGTGTCGTTGGACAGGATGGCATCCCCCAGAGTGATACTCCCCGATGTTCCGTGGGAAATAATATGAACGGCCTCGAGTCCCTTGTATTGGGACAGAATGTCCCGGATCTGGCCAATGCCGTCACTTTGGGCAGAAAGGAGCACCACCTTCCCAGGGATATCAGCCACCAGGTTCTCATAATCAATGACCCCGGCATCAATAAAAACCAGGCTTGTGGGGGTGTCAACGGTCAAGGGAACAGGGTCGGCAAAGAAAGGGATGTCCAGATCTGGCCCCAAGTCTCCAGGTTCTGGGCCAGGGGAATCTGGAGCCTGATTCGGGTCCGGCAGGAGATCCAGCCCTGCCACAAGGCCTGACGCATCAAAGAGCAGCCGGGGTTCCAGGGCGAGCATCATGTGGTCCGGTGAACCAGAAATATTCGTTTTGTGGCTGTTTCTCCTGTTTTTTTTAAGGGCTGTAAAAAACATAAGCTTGCCTTTGGGAAGTCCCGTTAAAGTTGCTGATATTTTTCTATTGAAGGATCGGTCCCCGGGGGATGCTCCCTGGGAAGCCTGATTTCTGATGGTTCCGGTTCCGGGGGGGTGTCCCCCTTGAGGTATCCTCGCCAGAACCGTGCCAGTCCCTCCACATCCTGCCAGATCTTGTGGTGAAAAACCGTATCGTCAAATACGGTGGGCCATTGGGGCTTTTGTGGGGTTACTTTATGGCGGATTGTGTGCAGATCCTTGAACCCGTGGACCGAGTCGTCTTCAAAGGTGGTCTGTTCCACATGATCAAAATCATGGTCAAAGGGTTTCTGGTCCAGAAAGGCATAGATGTCATCCAGGGTTTCGGGGTATTGGTCAGAGCCCCGTACTCCACAAAATGCATCTGTTGTCGCCATCCCCGGGTCACGGCATCGCGCACGGCGTTAAAGGCCCGGCCCACGGGCTGGCGGTTGTCGATAAAAATGCTGAGTCTGCCCACGGCGGTCTTCATGGTAACCGGGTCACCGGCCTCCTGGGGAATCTGGCTCAGGGCGGAGGTTTTTCGATAGAGTTTCTCAAAGGAGGCCACAATATCCCGCAAGTCCCGGACTGTCACCAGAATCTTCAGGTGTTCAGGTCCCCTTGTCAGGGCAGAGGCCATTTCCAGGTATTCGGTCCAATTGCGGTTTTTATCAAAACAGATAGGTTTGTCGGTATGGGCAAAATAGGCCTGGAGGATACTTTGCATGACATTGGTCTTGATGGCTTCACTTTCATTGCGCATGAGACTTCGGAAGGCATCGCTTTTGTCCCAGGCATTCCGGGTCTGAACCAGAACATCCAGAATACCCGATGTGGGGGTCACATAGAATTGGGGATTTTGGCCCAATATGTTCATCAGAAGCGTGGATCCGCTTCTGGGCAGGCCGGCCACAAAATAGATTTGCTTTTTTTGTATCATCTTATACCTCGTTTGCTTGTGAACGGATATACAAGAACCAAATGCCTAGAGTATCCTTGTTCTACCAATGATAATCACAGTGGTCAAGGCCAATTAAATGCCCGATTAATCAATAGAAATGCAACTCTTGTGCCATCAAATGAAACCCTTGTGATGGAGGGATTCTATACAACTATGCTTCAAAATCATCCTAAAAAATGCCAATAAAATTATCAGATCTTCCCAATTTTTCGATCATGGCTGCAAACATAATTGCCATCTCCTCCCTTGTCCCTTAGGGAAGCGAACAGGCGAATCGCCCTGTGTTGATTTTTTAGAAAATAACTATATAAAAGGAACCAGGTCGTGTTTATCGGAAGAAAAAAGAGAAGGATTTGCTAGTCCATGAGTTTTTTCTGACCCAGGGGGGAAACTGGAAACAGATGATGCTGAGTGGTCAGGCCGGGGCGCCCTGGGGAAGGGGAGGGGTACCCGGACCCGGGAATGAGAGACAATCGGCAAGAGATCAAGGGGTATTATTTTAAACAATTCCAGGGGGTTGCCGCCAGGGGAGAAAACCCTTTCTCCTGAGCAAGAATATCCAGGGCAACCATTCCCATGGCAGCCACCTCCATGTTGAAAGGATCGATTTTCTGACGCAGGTCCATTGTCAAAAGATAGGTGTTGCAGGCCTTACAGACATCCACCCGTTCCCCGGCCTTAACCGGACTGTTTTCATCGAAGAAATATTCATGGTTGGAGTGATCCTTGTCATTGCATCCGGGGCAGGTATGTCGGTTGAAGCGCCATTCGTGGGCGCAGTTGGCACATTGCAGCCACCGCTTTCCCCCTTCTCCTGCAAGCCCTGCCATGGCAGCATAGGAACCACAGACCGGGCAATATCTATGGAGCCATTGATGACCCTCTGTCAAGGGGGCAAACACGGGGGCCTGGATCTCCATAAACGGCTTGATCAATTGTCCTAGAACAAATTTAAATATGTCAAAGGGTAGGTCCATCTCATCGGTTTGTTTTTTTAAAGCGTCCGGGTGATACAGAAAGTCCCGGACACATTTCCGGGTATCAAATCCAGGGGTTAAAATTCTCTTTTCAATCTTTTCAATCTTTTCAATCTCTTGCCCAATTCCCTTAAAGGTCTTTTTCATGGGAGGCAACAGCGCCTGGGCCGCAAGGGTGAGATCTTCATGAAAATCCATCAACCCGATACTGGTAAACAAGGGTTCGCCCTGGCTGAAACGATTCTCATCAAAGGGTAAAGACTGGGTGTTTAAATTGTCAGGCAGAAGATAGCTTTCCTTGAAGGCGGCTTTTGCAAGGAGCAAAGGACCAAAGGCGGCCACAATGGTCTCAAACGCAGGTTTTTTTGCGGCCAGGGTTTCCAGTGCTTTTTCAATCCCCTTGACAGATTGGTCATGTCTGATACGTTCTTGGGTCATCTTTAAAATTCCTTTAGCAATCTTATACCATCATCATATGTTCAACTGACGGGTTATGGGCCTGGCCAGTTTAACAAAAAACACTTTCCTGGTCAATTCCTGTGCCAGCGCATTGTAGTTGTATCTGGAACCCAAGCTTTTACAGGGACATACCAAAAGCGGCTTCAAAATGGCATCCTTGTCCGCCGCCTCCCATATAGGCAAAACTTTTTGGCCCATATTCATTAATGGTATGATTAAGACGTTCGCCCATCTGCTCAACGGGGCGAAACTCATTGCCACCAATAGGATTAAACCATCTTGGGGTTTACAACCGGGACGGTTTCATGTAGGAAATAAATTAGATCCATGGCAGATTCTTAAATTCTTAAGGAGGCAGGTGTGATCAA
>JAFLJU010000326.1 GCA_022712835.1 Desulfobacteraceae bacterium | reverse complement strand
TTCAGGTTCCCCCATCCCTTTAAGTTTTGATGAAGGAAAGCGGGCCAAACAGGTGCTCCAGGTAGACTTTGCCCAGGGAGTGTTAACGGGAATTGAACCCATCCCCATTCCCTGTTTCAGAACCCTTGCAAGCATTCAGGGAGATCTTTCACAGATTGAACGACAAATCAATGAACTGCCGGACCCAGCAGAGGGGCAATCCCTGTGGCTGGAGGTAGTGGTGGCAACCGACGACTATCTGACCGACCTTTCCGCCAGAATCCAGGCCATGATTGAGGGCAAGCAAATTGAATTGCTGCGCATTCGAAGGAAACGAAACACAATTGAATCAGGTCTTACCACGGCGGTCAAGGAAAAACTGGAGGAGTTAACACCCCAGGAGGTGTTTTTACGGCGCCTGGCACAAGAAGAGATGGATGGGTCGGAAAAGGAGCAGTTAATGGAGCTGTTCAATGAAATCATGGCCCGGGTTGAACAGGGGGAGCTGCCATGAAGATTTTAAGCCTTAGGTTTAAGAACATCAATTCCCTGAAAGGGGAGTGGAAAATTGATTTTAGAACCCCGGAATTTGTTGACCATGGCCTTTTTGCCATCACAGGTCCTACTGGTGCCGGTAAAACCTCTATTCTGGATGCCATCTGCCTGGCTCTTTACCACCAAACTCCGAGATTGCAAGTTTCTTCGGGTAGTAATGAGCTGATGACCCGGCACACAGCGGACTGTCTGGCAGAGGTGGAATTTTGTGTTCAGCAAAAAGAATACCGGGCCTTCTGGTCCCAGCGAAGGTCCCGGAATCAGCCCGACGGGAATCTCCAGCCGCCCCAGGTGGAGCTGACGCATGGGGATGGCACCATTATTTCAAGCCAGATTTCAGATAAACTCAAACAGACCTATAAAATTACCGGCCTTGATTTTGGTCGGTTTACCAAGTCCATTCTCCTGGCCCAGGGAGGGTTTGCCTCTTTTTTAAATGCCAAACCCAATGAACGGGCCGAGCTGCTGGAGGAACTTACCGGCACGGAAGTGTACGGGGAAATTTCCCGCCAGGCTTACCAGCGCATGACAGACGAGAAAACCCCTTTGGATCTGCTCTCTGCCAAGGCCGAGGGGGTGGAATTGCTGGACAAGGAAACTAAACTAAGCTTGATCAATGAGCGCTCCATCCTTGAAGTCAGGGAAAAAGAGGTCTTAAAACAGGGCCAGACCTTGAGGGATGGGCAGCAATGGCTGGTTCAAAAACTTGCCTTGGAAAAAGAAGTCATTGTAGCGGACCAGGCCATGGAAATGGCTGTGGCTGAAAGGGAAACCCACCGGGAAAAACTGGCACGTTTTGCCGCCTCCCTACCGGCCCTGGAGATCAAGCCGGTCTTTGATGCCATTGAACAGGCAGGCAAGGCATACCAGGACAAAACCGTTGCCCTTGAAGGGGTGAGACGTGATTTGGATATCCGGCAATCCCTTTTGATAACGGCCACGGACAAAGAAACCTTGTGCCAAAAAAGGATGCAGGCCTTAAAGCAGGAGCAGACCCGGGTTGAAACCCTGATTACAGAAAGGGTGCTGCCCCTGGACAATAAGATCGCAGGGCACAGGGAACAGCTATCGGCCATTAAAGCCCAGCACCAGACAATTGCCGGCCACCTGGAAAAAATTTTGGCACAATCCCATGGCCAGTCCGTCCGGCTGAAACAAACCCAAAAATCAGTTGAAAGATCAACCGCCTATCTCACCGATCATAAAGCCCATGAACGACTGGGGGAAAGCCTGCCCCTTCTTGAAACTCTGTTTGACCGGCGTTCCCAGCTGACAGCCACCCTGGAAGCCCTTGGGTTGAAAATCCGGGAAAACAGCGCCCAGACCCGTGGGGTGGAAAAGCAGCTGGAGCAGTTTTCCAAAACAGGCGTTGAACAGAACGATCAGATTCGGGCGCTGACCGTTCAGTTGGAAAAACTGAATCTTGAAAGGGCCAGCCTCCTGAGTCAGGAGACCGAATCCGTCTGGCAGGCGAGACTTGAAAAAATGGTGGATGCCATTCCCTTTCGTCGGGACCTTGGGGGAATCTCCCAATTGTTTGAAACAGGGAAATTAACCCAAAGGGAACTTGAAACAAGGGGAAAACAGCTTTTAATCACCCTGGAAAAAGAAAAAAAACAGGTTGCGGATTTGGGCCTGTCATTGGAAACCCTCCGGGAACAGGTGTCGGATCTGGATAGAATTTTATCCCAGGAAGAGCGAATCTTAAGCCTTTCCCGGCATAGAGACCGGCTATCAAAAAATGAAGCCTGCCCATTGTGCGGGTCCTTGGAACACCCGGCCATAGAAACTTACAAGCACCTGGATATTTCAGAGAGCCGGGCACGTAAAACCAAAAAAGAAAAACAGCTGGCTGCGGTGACAACGGCGTTTCAAACAGCCTGCCAGGATATGGCCCGCACCGAAGCTACTCTTGCTTCCTGCAACCAACAGATAACGGTCCTGGAAAAAAGTGTCGAGGCCCATAAAATCTCCTGGGAAAAAAGTTGCCAACGATTAAATATTTCCATGGACATGGACCATGTGGAGGAAATTAATACCTGGCTCAATGGTCAGGAAAGCCGAACCCTTGAAATCAAGGAACTATTGGCCCGGCTTTCTAAACTTGGCACTATGATACAAAAGGGTGAAACCCTCGTGCAACAGGCCCGGGATAAGGAAAGAGAAACCCGGCACGAAAAGGAGTTAGGCAAAAAGCAGCAGGAGATTTTAATCAAAAATGCCCGGGAGATCCTGGCAACACAAGAGGTGACTCAAAAAGAGAGAAATGCCCTGGAATCACAACTACTATCGTTGCTGACGCCCCTTGCAAGCCCCTTACCTGATCCCGATCAACAGACGGCCTTTCTTGTCCGGTATAAAACTTACTGGGAGGCGTGGAAACAAGCGAAAATTGAAGGGGAGCAGGCCCAAAAAGAGGAAAGCAGGATCCAGGGCGAGATCGCCCTGCTTGGAAAAGAGCAGGGTCTGGTTTCATCTCAGCTATCCAAACTTACTGAACAATTATCTTCTTGCCAAGGGGTGCTTGCAGATTTGGTGGCCCAACGCCAGCAGGTGTTCGGGGGAAAGGAAGTTCGGGGGGAACGGGATCTTATGGCTTTGGGTCTGGGGCAGGCGGAAACAGCCTTTGGCGCTGCCCAAAAAGAGAAAATGACGGTTCAGGAACGGTTGAACCAGGCCAAAGGCGGCATTGACGAGCTGGAAAAATCGATTCAAGAACTTGTCTTGCTTTCCGAAGAGACAAAGGTCAGGTGGG
>JAFLJU010000697.1 GCA_022712835.1 Desulfobacteraceae bacterium | reverse complement strand
AATCCATTTTTTTAAAAATTAAGGTGGATGAATGAAGAACTTGAATATTGTATTATTGGAACCGGAAATACCCCAGAATACGGGAAATATCGGCAGAATCTGTATGGCCATGGGTGCTAAGCTGCATCTGGTGGAACCCTTGGGATTCTCCATTGAAGATAAATATCTAAAGCGTGCCGGCATGGATTATTGGAAAGAACTGGATGTGGCATATTATAGGGATTATACAGATTTTCTTGAAAAAAATCCCCGGGGACAAAAAGTGTTTCTTTCAAGAAAAGCGACCCACCGATGTGATCAGTTCGCCTATGAAACAACGGTCTATTTGGTTTTTGGCAAGGAGTCTGTGGGGCTTCCCCAAGCGTTGCTCCTGGAAAACCAAGATACCTGCGTCAGAATCCCCATGACAGCCAATGCCCGATCCTTAAACCTGGCCAATACTGTGGCGATCATGGGGTATGAGGTCATGCGGCAATGCGCTTTTACCGGGCTAATCATTAAAGGGGATTTGTCGTCAAATAGTTAATTACTTAAGTCTTGTGCTGATTTCGCTTCTATGGTAAATTTTTTTATTCCAAAAGTTCTTAAACAAAAAAAATAACCCTTTCCACGGACCGGTGGGGGAAAATTCTTTACTGGCCTTGGTTTAGGGATTTGAAATGACCTGATTTCTCAGAAAATTAAGGAAACAGACCATGAAACAGCCTGAAATTGATTATTGGATTACCTGTATGCTGGAGACCTTCGGCAACGTATCCGATCTGAATGTGACCGTGGGAAAGCATCTCCAGGTGGAGTCTTCGGGGCAGCTTGTCAATGTGCCTGTTGCGCCGCCCTTTAAGGAGCTGACCCCTTTCCAGGCAGAGGTGTTTGCCTTGAATCTTATTGGCGGGGATCCCAGGCTTCTGGAAGACCTTGTGACAACCGGGTCCTGTGATATGTCCTATTGGCTCGGCAACAAGGCTAGGTTCCGGGTGAATATTTTTAAACAGAAAAACCACTTGACCACGATTTTACGAAAACTGGAAACCACCATCCCCAGCATCGAAAAATTGGGACTGCCCCCAATTTTTCATAAAATGGGGGAGGAGAAAAACGGACTCATCCTTGTCACAGGGTCCACGGGGTCCGGGAAATCCACGACTCTGGCGGCGCTGCTCAATCAGATCAACGAGGAAAAATCCATCCATGTGGTCACCCTGGAAGATCCGGTGGAGTTTGTCCATCCCCATAAAAAGGCCACCTTTAACCAAAGGGAGCTGGGCAATGATTTTGATAGTTTTCCCACAGGCCTCAGGGCTGCCCTTCGCCAGGCCCCCAAGGTGATACTGGTGGGGGAGATGCGGGACAGGGAAACCATGGAAATCGGGTTGGCTGCTGCGGAAACGGGCCACCTGGTGGTCAGTACCCTCCACACCGTGGATGCCGGTCAGACCATTAATCGAATCCTGGGTATGTTTGACCAGGAAGAACAACCCCAAATTCGCCATCGTCTGGCGGATACCATCCGGTATATTGTTTGCCAGCGGCTACTGCCTAAAAACGGCGGGGGCAGGATTGCGGCATTGGAGATTCTGGGGATGAATCTGAGGATCAATGATATTGTCCTCAATGGTGAATCCGAAGGCAAGACCATCAATGACGTGATCAACAACTCAAAGGCCTTTGGTATGCAGACTTTTGACCAGCATATCCTGGACTTGTTCCAGGAGGATAAAATTTCAGAGGAGACCGCCTTTGCCTATTGTTCCCATCGAAATGTGCTGTCCCAGGGGTTGGATATTTTAAAGCGGGAAAAAGGGGAAAAAACCTCGGCCATTGAAGGGTTGTCCATTGACTGGAAAACAGAGGAAGCGGAAGATATATCAGATGAAAAATCAGGTGGAACAACGGATGAGTCTCCTAAACCATAAGGAAAAGTCATGATTTCTCAATGCCCCCATTGCAGCACCATGCTGCGATTTTCAGAAGCCCACAGTCAAAAATTGTCCCAGGCCCTTGGCGCACTCGGGCCCGGGCGAACACTTAAGTTTGCCTGTCCCAAGTGTAAAATTTCCATAGAACTCAACAAAGAGGGGAATGTGCCCGGCTCCAAAGAACCGGAAGAAAAAGAACCTGAAAAAAAAGGCGCTGTCAATGTGTCGGTCCTTCCTCCCCAGGCCCCGGATATTTCCTGGCTTAAGTCAGGAGAGGCCACGGAATCCGATGTGCTGGATGATGTGCCCACGGCAATGGTAATAATTTCGGAACTTGCCATCCGGGAAAAGGTGAGCCAGGGCCTTGGGGAAAATCAGTATCAGATTTATATTCCAGAGGATATTGACCAGGCCATTAACAGCATGCGCTTCAAGGAGTATTCTGTGGTGGCCTTTTTTTGTGAGTATGATGGCAAGTCCCTTGAAGAACAGGATTTTCATGCCTTTATGATGCAGATGAGCATGGCCAAACGGCGCAATATCTATTATATTCTCCTGGGGGATTCCCTGCACACCCTTTTTGACCTTGAGGCACTGACCCTGAGTGCCAATTTGGTGGTGAACCTTGATGAAATCGATCATATTTCCATGCTATTGAAAAAGGGACTCAAGGATTATGCAGCACTGTTTGTTCCCTATGCAGCTACCTTGAAACTGCATGGGAAGAGCTGAAACCGTTCAATATAGAGAAAAAAGCAAGAAAACCAGATGGTTTTAAGGAGGGGCAGATGGTAAAAAAAATGAAACGGATGGGAATCATGATGGGGATTCTGATTGTTTGCTTTGGTCAGACTCTGGGGGCTGCCGAGTCTATAATCCCTTCCGGGGAAATTGTTAATGGTTTCCGGGTATTGTCCATGGAAAGCAATTTGTCTGAATGGGTCGTTTTCCGGGGGGATTATATAAAAATTAAGCTTGAATCCAAAATGACAGGGGTTCTCTCAATTCCTTCCCTGTCCATTGAAAAAGCCTTGGTGGCCGATCTGGCCCAGGCCCCCTATTTTAAAATGAAGAAGGTTGGGGTTTTTGATTTTTTTATTGGCCCTTTTGTGGGAACCCTGAAGGTTGTTGAATACAATCAGGTCAATTATGAAGCAATTTCAGCCCAAAAGGCCCAGCAGGTAATTGCTGCCTTTAACCCAATGATTCTGGATGTCAGAACCCCTAAGGAATATTTACGGGGGCATCTTGAACATTCCGTGTTGATACCGGTGCAGCAGTTGCAATCGCGCATGGATGAGTTGATCGCATTTCAAGACGATCCCATCCTGATCTATTGTGCCACGGGAAATCGCAGTACGGTTGCCGCAAAACTCCTGATTGACAAAGGGTTTACCCGGATTTTCAATCTCCGCCACGGCATTGGGGAGTGGATTAAAAATAAGTACCCTGTTGTTAAGTGACCTAAGTTGTTAAGTGACCTAAATTGTCAAGTGATCTAAAGGTGTGAATCCGGGGCAGGATATATACTGCCCCGGTATCCTATAAAAAAGGATGTTCCATCAGAAATCCTTGAAATCTTCGTCATCATCAAAGGGGATTATCTGATTCGGTCGGATCTCCTTTGTGCCATGGCCCACCTGTTTTTTCCCAACGCCCGATGGATATCTCTGGGAGTTTGTTCTTATTGAACGGGTTTTACCTTGAACCATCGGATTATTTTTCCCTTTTACCATCATGACAAGCTCACCCACGAAGTCTTTCAATTGCTCTGCCTGGGCGTTCATCTCTTCTGCATTGGCGGCATTTTGCTGAACCACCTTGTCCATCTCTGAGATGGCGATATTTACCTGCTCAATACCGCTGGACTGTTCTTTGGATGCTTCGGTTATCTCTGAGACCAGATTGCCAACCTGGGTGGTACTTTCTTTTACCTGACTGAAGGCATCATTTGTGGTTGCCACCAAGAGTGACCCATCCTGGACTTTTTTAACCGTTCCCTCAATCAGGTCGGCGGTATTTTTTGCAGCCTCCGCAGCTCTCATGGCAAGATTTCTGACTTCATCTGCGACAACGGCAAAGCCTGCGCCCGCTTCTCCTGCCCGGGCAGCTTCGACCGCCGCATTTAGCGCCAGAAGATTCGTCTGAAATGCAATCTCATCAATGGTTTTAATGATTTTTGAGGTTTCTTCGCTGGCCTTTGAAATATCTGACATTGAAAGACTCAGTTGTTCCATTGATTGGTTTGCCGTGGTAACCACTTGATTGGCTTCTTTCATGAGATTGTCGGCCAGAGAGGCATTTTCTGCGTTTTTCCGGGTCATGGAAGACATCTCTTCCATGGAGGATGAGGTCTCCTCAATGGAGGCGGCCTGCTGGGATGCTCCTTCGGCCATGGACTGACTGGATGAGGAGACCTGGCCGGATGCCGAAGCAACCTGGCCAGCACCTTCACTCATCCCATCTGCAATTTTGCTAAGCACGAGGATAATACCCCTGGAAATTACAAATGCGAGCAAAATGCCTGCGATCATTGCAAAGAGCGCTGTAATCGCCACATTTCTTTTGGTTCCGGTCGCAGCCGATAACATGGCCTGATCGGTGAGCATGTTGTTTTTGACCTCTTCTCTTAATTGTCCTAGAAGCGTTTGAACCGATTTTAAATTCGGTGCTGTTTTATTGGCATAAATGGCAGAAGCCTTATTTAGTCCTTCAATCATTTCCTGTGCCCGGTGCTGGAGTTTATTTAGGAGCTCCTTGGTCTCGGCAAGCGCTGGAAGGGATTTTGTCTTGAATGTTTGGATGGCGGCTTCCCGGCCTGTCAAAAGGCTGTCTTCATAGCGAATCAGTTTTTCAAAAAGTTGGGAAACCTGGGCAAGTTGTTTTTTTGTTTTAGAGACGAATATTTTTTTGGCTGATTCCAAATCATCATTTTTGATTGCAATATTTATCTCAACAGCGCTTCCATGGAGCGCATGATGGGGTTGCCGAACCCTTGATAACAGATCCTTGATGGTGGCATCACTTGCCATAAGCGAAGCCACTTCATCGGATTCAAGCCATTTGCCAAATCCACATTTTTCAGGATCGGTTTCCACCTGGATCGGCGAATTTTCTATGAGACCATCCGCAACGCTGGCGGCCCACCTCCGGTGGTCATCAAGCCGAACATATAGTGTATTGCTTAAGCCTTCATGTATTTTTCGATAGGAAGATTGAATCTCTTTGGCGGAACCGTGTAATCTTTTATGGGGTTCTTTGATTTGGCCCATAAAGCTTCCCAGAACTGAATCTGAGGCGGCTATTTTTGTTGCCGCATCACTATATAGCCATTGGCCGAAAGCGCAAAGTTTGGGGTCTGTCTGGACCTGGATATCATTTTCATTGTCCAGGATGGCCTTCTGAATAGAGGCGGCCCATTCAAGGTGATCATTGAGTTTATTGGCAATAAACCCGGGAAGATTAGAATCCCCTTTGGTATATACCTTCCCGATCTCAGTGGCCGATTCATGCAGATGCCTGTGGGGTTCCTCAATCTTTTTGAAAAGCGGTACCAAAGATGGCACAAGGGCTTCTGCCTGTTTGCGTTCGTCCCCATAAAGCCATCTTCCAAAACCGCATTTGGTATGGTCTGTCTGTACGGTTAGTTCGTTGACCGTGTCATCGGTCAACAGTTTGTTGACCTCACCAATCCAGTTAAGATGGTCCACCTCTTTCTGGGCAAGCTCCCCATCCAGGGCTTTGCCATCAATGACCTCGGATGCATTCTTGACAATGCTGCCGACTCCGGTAAAGCTCATCCCCCCCAGGATGACCAACAGGATAATGACAATCCCGAATCCTGAAGCAATTTTCTTTCCAATGGTCATGTTTGTCCAAATCATGTTTTTTCCCTTTTTACTTTAATTGAATGCTGTTTTAACCGGGGAGGGCTCAACCCTCTTTTTGGCGCATGTGCTGGATGATGCTTTTCAGTTCATCAAGGTTGATGGGTTTGACCATGTAATAGGAAATCCCCTGGCTGCGGACTTTTTTTTCGACCTCCATGTCGCTGTAGCCGGTCATGGTAATGATCTTTATGCCGGACCATTGTTCTTTTATGTGGGGAATTAAATCGTAGGCAACCGTGTCCGGGAGAAAAATGTCAAGCAGGATAAGATCAAATATTTCATTTTTGATGATCTTTAGGGCCGCTTCGCCTGACCCGGCGATGACAGCATTGTGGCCCCATTTCTCAACCTTCATCTTCAGTAGTTTTGAAACTTGATCGGTATCTTCAATAATTAAAATTTTCACATGAATCGCTTCCTTAAATCATTTATCGATTTCCTTAGGAACCAATTTGTTTGATCGGTTCCCCTTGGTAATAAAGCAATAGATGTACCAGTCAGGTGTTTTTTTATATAGTACTGAATTTATAAGAATAATGGCGATGGAAGGCTGTGTTTTGAAAAATTAGAATTTGGGGTTATATTTACCCATATTTGGTGAATTGTTTTTAGAACATGCTGTAATCAATTAAAATACTCAAAATTGGGGTGAAATGACCCCAGGGGTATTTTTCAGGCCTTATGGATGCCCAGTTTCTTTATTTTGGAGTAAAGGGTTTTTCGATTTATTCCCAAAATAGATGCGACCTTCTTTTGGTGCCACTGATTTTTTTTCAAACAACTGGTAATGATTTCTTTTTCAAAGGCCTGGGTGGCATCATTCAGATTAAGACTTGATTCATGGAAAGAGGGTTCAATTTCCTCTATAAATGCTTTTTGATTTTTCCGGGGCGCAAACGCATCAAATACGTCCAGCCGATCAAGGGTAACATATCTATGGATAACATTCTGCAGCTCTCTGATGTTCCCAGGCCAGTCATAGTTCTCCAATGCATTCATAATATTTGGGGGGATATGGGCCAGGGTCTTTCCGGTTTGGAACCTTTTTAAAAAATGGTATATTAAAAGCGCAATGTCTTCTTTTCTTTTCCGGAGCGGCGGAAGATATATGGGTATAACATTTATCCGGTAAAAAAAGTCAGGTCGAATCAATCCCTTTTGCACAAGGGCAGGCAGATCCTTGTTTGTGGCAGAAACAATTCGTACATCCGGTTTGATGAGCCGAGAACCCCCAAGGGGACTATATCCATCCCCGTCGATGGCCCGCAACAATTTCACCTGCATATTTAAGTTTATTTCTCCGATTTCATCCAGAAATAATGTCCCCTTGTCCGCTATCTGCAAATATCCTGATTTATTAATGTTTGCACCGGTAAAAGCCCCTTTTTCGTATCCAAAAAATTCACTTTCGATTAAGTTTTCGGGGACCCCCCCGCAATTGACCGGTAAAAAAGCATGTTTCTTTCTTTTACCAAAATGGTGGATGGCATTTGCAACAAGCTCCTTGCCGGTGCCGGACTCGCCATATAGGATGACACTGGCATCGGATGATGCGACATCTATAATCAGATTATAAATCTCCTGCATTTTAGGGCTCTGTCCAACTATTTTATCCAATCCATATCGATTAATCACAGCCGATTTTAGTAAGCGGTTCTCCTGCTCTAACGTATCGATGTTTTTTTCGAGGTTGTCTTCCTTGTTTTTCTTCTCATGAATATCTATTGCGATCAGCTGTTGTGCCACAACCTTTCCGTCATTATCAAACCGAGGTGTGCTGACGTAATAATACCATCTATTGTCTCTAGGGTTTTTTTGCTCAAAACTGGCTGTTTTACCAGAGAATACGGTATCTCCGACGCACCAAGGACATTTTTTATCAAAGCCGTTTATTAATTGAAAACAATTTTCACCCGTTGCATCATAACCGATGTGATTCATTAGCGCTTGATTTAAATATTCAATTTTGTAGTCTTTTGATACGGTATAAATAAATCCATTGAAAGAGTTTAGAATCAAGTCAAGACCTTCTTTGGTTCTGTTCAATTGTTTTTCTGCCAGTTTAAAATTCTCTATTTTCTGCACAAAATCTCCATTAAGGGTCCTATAACCGCAAATTTTTTAACTTGAACGAAATAGCTTGCCTTTTTAGTCCATCTACCGCGTTGCATCAAAGGCAAAATAGTTATTTGATGAATCAGCTAAAAAAAGCCGATCAGGATGCGAACTTTATTGTTTGGATGACCAATTTGAATTTATCTACAATAGAAACATCATCTAAAAGCATCAGAAACATACCATTAATTTTGAAATATGCAAAATATAAAAATTGGGAAAAAATCCTGGGACCCGTACCTAAAATCTTCGGTACTTGTTACTTTAGATATTATGGTTGACACGTAAAAATGACCTGCCTTTTTTGTAATCGTGGATTAAATTGTAAAAGTAGTAACACAATTCAGAGCCATAAACAAAAGGGAGGCAGGCCATGAGAAAAATTGTAAAATATATTGGATTGGAT
>JAFLJU010000238.1 GCA_022712835.1 Desulfobacteraceae bacterium | reverse complement strand
GCCAACATAACTTTCCTTGATGCGCTAACGAGGATAATGCAATTAGCCATGGCTACGTTACGAAAGGTTCATAAATTGTCTGAGAAGGTCATAAATTCCATGCTCGACCTGATAATGGGCCAAGCACTTGTATATTTCGGCCTTTCCAATAGGCAAACGCCCCAATGGGAAGGGGAATAGAGATGGATTTACTTCTCAGAAAGTTGAGTATTTAATGTTGCTGAATTCTCTCAAACCATTAATAATCAGTCTATTAATCACTTATTTAATTTTGATACAAACTCATATAAACTTGTTACAATTAATTTTAGAGGCTTGTAAATCCGGAGGACAGACATGACGGCAGAGACATAAGAATTCCGGTCTCAATTTTGATATAAATCCATATAAAGCTTTTCTGATAAATTTCCCTGGCAGTCCGTGATCATTGTGGGGTTGAAATAATTTTCATATCGTGAGTCAATCCTGAAAGCGGGAGTATAAAAAGAATCTAAGGGTTCGGTTGAACCGACAAAGGTTCTTGTATGCTTTTTATACCCTTTTTGAAATCTTTTGAATATCTCCGACCTTGCTGTTGTCAATTTCGGAGCACAGATAAGAGGTGCGCTAAAGAGAGCGGTTCCCAGGGACCACAATGGCATTTTGCTCTTATATCGATTAAAAAATCTTAAGCTGTGATGGAATATTTTACGCCTGTAGCCTGAAAGATTCTGGATGTCGTTTATAAATTGGACCGTTTCGTTTATTGAGTCTAAAGGTTTTAGCGTTAACGTTGTACCGTCTAAATCCCGAAGTTTAATATTGGGTAAAAACCGCTTTTCTCTCAGCGACTGATGAAATGAAGGCGTTCCCACAAGTGGAATTGCCAGGGTAAGAAAACACGGCAGAGGTATATCGGGATTATTAATGATGAAATCAAGCTCTGCTTTAAACTCTGATATGGGTCTTGTTGACACATCGAAAATAAGGCCATAAGAAAATGCTATCCCAGCATCCAGGCATTTACGGATAATTTCCACCTGGGGCATCCGTAAATTTTGATATTTTTTAAAATTGATCAGAGTTTCTTTATCAAAGGATTCAACACCACTGAAAAGATTTACACATCCTGATTTTCGTGCCAGTTCAAGAGTTTCGTCTTCCCGGAAAATGTCATTGATAGTTATACCGGCCCATCCCTGAAAATATCCTCTCTCCTTGAATTCCTGGAGAAGCTCAAGCCGATCTAAAAGATATTGTCTGTTTGTCCCGCAAAAATTATTATCAAGAAAGGCTAGTATCCGTCTTTTTCCCATTGCAGTAATTTGGTCACGCAGATAATCGATGGAATACTCCTTAAATTTCGCTTCTTCACCTGTCAGCGAGCAGAAATCACAACTATAGCAACAGTTTCTGCTCGATTCAACATATCCAAAATGTGTCATCCAGTAGGCAAGATCATACCTGGGAATTGCCCATCCTTTTTCCAAAAAGCTTTCTGATATATAGGTTTTATCAAAAGCATCTTCAATTACATCCGCAATTTGCTCAATGTCTCCGGTACAACAATAATCAAAAAATCGTGTTGAATAATTATAAAGCATTCGGATAATAGGCCCGCCTGCTACAACAATTACATTTTTATTTTTGGTCCGGGCATACGCAGTTAAATGCAGCATTCTGTCAAAGGATGCGTTTAAACCTGTAAGAACCAGCATATCGGGAAAAGAGAGGAGTTGTTCATCTTCCAGTGGTCCGCTGAATACTTCATCATATAATTTTATATCACAAAGATCAGGTGAAAATATACCGGCTAAGAATGCAGTTGTCATTGATTGAGGATGCTTCGATGGCCGTTGGATTGGGGTTCTGAATTCATCGATAAAACAATTTACAATAAGAACTCGTTTTTTTTCATTTTACCTTTCTCATTTCAAAGTTTAATGTTTAAAATATAGACAGTTACTATCATATAAGCTATACAACGGCCGTTTTTCATCTACTATAAAAGATAACGCACCTTTAAGGGGATGCATGAAAACTATTACAAATATGCAATCCGTTTCAGACCATAAAATAATCGAACCTCTTTACGAAAGAAACAGTTCAATTGTCAATAGGGTTCTTCGGTCAACTGATCCGCAATCGTTCATTTTCAAGCAGTTGAACAAAAAGTATCCAACGCTCCTGGATATAGCTCGCTTCAGATTTTACCGCCCTTGAAAAACAACAACATTTACCCGGCATGGAAGATCCCCAATTAATTCTTCCTTTCCCTACAATGCAGATAGACTCGAAAAAATAGTGAGTTTTCAATAATCAACATTCCGGGTAGGATCATCAAATGTTCCCGCAGTCTATTTTTGCGTTTGCCTAAAGGACACCCGTCTTTGTCTTTTGACACACTGATTACAGCACGAAAACCAATTGCTATACTACAGGGAGCCTGAGCTCCTTCTGGATAAACTTATGATCAAGATGTGCGCCCAGAATTTATATATATGTCCCACGCCACAGGATAGTTGCGCCCAAAAATTGGCACTCACAAGCGTTTGGGCCTCGGAAATCTCCACTCCGGCGAAATAGGCGGTGGATTTGGGTAATACATTTTGGTTGACAAAAATCAAGTTTTCATGCCTACTTAGTAGTTGGGTTTTAGGTAATATTTTTTAGTGTTTTATATCATAAATTGTTTCGGTTTGGGGGAAGTATGAAAAGACTAAGCAGCTTTATTTCATTGTGCCTTGTTGGCATTGTCCTGGCAATCGGGTCATCGCAGGCCTTGGCTGAAGACGTATTGAATCTACTGACCTGGGATGGATATGCGCCTGATGAATATATAACGGAATTTGAAGGCTTCGTAGAAAAAAAATATGGCAAGAAGGTTAAAATCAACCGTACCTATCTTCAGGATACCACTGAAATTTTTGTTCCTGTCAGGACTGGTAAGGCGGATATTTTTGTACCCACCCAACAGATTCTAAATGACGGTCGCTGGAAATTCGTGGAAAACAAACTGGCACTTCCCCTTAACCTGGAAAATATACCGAATTTCAAACATGTATTAAAGAGTTTTACGCCCTATACCACCTTTGGCGGAAAGGTATACGCCGCACCCATTGCCCACGGCGCATACGGATTGGCATACAGTACCAAATATTTCTCCACCCCGCCCAAATCCTGGAACATACTCTGGGATAAAAAATACAAAGGGAAATTCGCCATAACCAAAGGGACTACTGAGGTTAATATTTATGTTACAGCACTGACCATGGGATACGATCCCGCCGATATGTCCAATTTTTCAAAGTTGAACAATGAGGCCTTTCACACAAAACTGAGGGCACTGGTTGAAAATGCCCATTCATTCTGGCCTGGAATTGATTCTCCCCACGATTTAAAGGGTATGCATATGGGAGCCTCCTGGGGATGGTCTCTTTCCGGTCTCAAAGAATTGGGAGAAGAATGGAAGATGGTCGATCCTGAAGAGGGCTCTCCTGCCTGGGTTGACTCCCATGCGTTGGGTCATTCTTTAAAAAACAAACCTTTCCTGAAGAAAGTGGCTGAAGAGTGGATTAACTTTACTCTGGGTAAAAAATATCAGGTTGATGTGGTAGTAAACTATCTTTCCTGCGCCCCTGTCACCCAGAATATAGTTGATGAGCTACCGGAGGAAAAAATTAAGGAATTCCACCTTGATGATCCGAACTATGTGGCCAAATACCGTCATTTTTATCCTACAATCAAGAAAAAAAGAGATCGTAATGGCATAAAAATTTTATGGGAAAATGCAACCAAAGGCGTTGATCTGAAGGAACGGAAACAAGAATAATCATCTATGAGCAAATTCGAAAACTATACACAGACATCTGGAAGCTATGATAAAACCAGGCTGCCGGCCGGTGTGGAAATCATACTTGGCGCCCTTGCGAAACAGGACGGCCCTTTTGATCAGTTAACACTTCTGGATGCAGGATGTGGAACCGGTAATTATTCCCAGGTTCTTTTACCCCGTGTCGGTCATATAAAAGCAGTTGACCTTAACCAGGGCATGCTTGACATTGCTGCAGAAAAACTAAAAGCCTATGTCGATCAGGGAAAAATCCAATTTCACCAGGCAAGTATAGACGCCTTGCCCTTTGAAAACCAGTCCTTTGATGCGATTATCATCAACCAGGTGCTGCATCACCTCGACAGCAACCCGGATGAAGGTTTTTCAGCCTGCCGCAGGGTATTCAAAGAATTTCACCGTGTGTTGCGCCCCAACGGCCAACTCATCATAAACACAAGTTCACAGGAACAGATAAAGAACGGATACTGGTTTTATCACCTGATTCCGGAAGCTGTGGAAAAACTATGTAGACGGTATCAACCGCTGGAAACCCTTGACCAGCTCTTATCAGAATCCGGATTTCATTTAAACGGGCGGTTTTCAGCCCTGGATGCCATGTGCCGGGGTGCGGCCTATTTTGACAAGCAGGGACCACTGGACAAAGAGTGGCGGGACGGGGACTCCACCTTTGCCCTGGTGACAGATGAAGAATTGATCCGTGTCATGGAAGAGGTCAAAGGAATGGATGCTAAGGGAACACTTGCCGCTTATGTCGAAATCCATGACCGGAAAAGGAAACATATCGGCCAGACAACCTTTATTGTTGCAGCCCGCAATTAACCCTTTCCCGGAGGCATGATGAAGGATAAAATTGCGCAACTTGGCTTCTGGAAGGGCAATGTCGTTGCCGAACCGATCAAAGGAGGACACAGCAATCATAATTTTCTTGTAGAGGATCAGGGTGAATCGTTTTTTGTACGACTGGGACATGATCTGGACGTCCATTGTGTAAAACGATTTAATGAACTGGCGGTTTCCAGGGCTGCCCATTCAGCAGGGATTTCCCCTGAGGTTGTGTGGCAGGAACCCGGTGTTATGGTCACCCGGTATATTCACGGAAAAACGCTCACAAATAAAGATATTGCCAAACAGGACAATTTAATCCGCCTGGTCCCTCTGATTCAAAGATGCCACAGACATATCATCCGTCATATTCAAGGCCCGGTCCTTATGTTCTGGGTCTTTCATGTTTGCCGCAACTATGCCACCATCCTCAGGAAGGGAAGCCATCCGATATCTAAAGATCTGCCCCGGCTTATGGATATCAACTCGATTCTGGAAAAGGCGGTGGGTCCTATTGATCCCGTGGTCACCCATAATGACCTTCTGGCATCGAATTTTATTGACGACGGAAAAAAATTGTGGATAATTGACTGGGAGTATGCTGGGTTTAACACCGCGTTATTCGATCTTGCCTGTTTCAGTTCGTTTTGCGACCTGTCTTTGGACCTGGAAGATCAGATTCTGGAAGCTTACTTTCAGTCACAGGTGACAGATGAATTGCGCCGTCGCTTTATTGCCTTAAAATGCGCATCGGAACTCTTGACGTACCTATGGAGTCCTGTGTCTGAACGCCACGTTGCCCTTGATCTGGATTATCAAAAAATAGCCAGAGGCCATCAGCAAAATTTCGAAAACCTCTGGCTGGAGTTTAACGACCTATAAGCGGGACAAAATTGCCCTATTCTATATATAGGGCATGCGGGTTCCGGAAAAAGGAGTCACTATCAGTATTCTTACAAAAGACAGAGATTTCACTGTTTCACAATCCGTGGTCACTGGGGAGATGTACGTATGCTACTATCTTGATCATACCTTTGTCGATCCTAAAAAACTGGCTCTTCTCTCTTCGGAAATAAAACAAAACTGCTGTAACCACTTTAAAGATGCTCTGCTGGTTACCACATGCCACAGGGTAGAGGCTTATTATCCGTTTCCCATATCCGAAGATCCTATTGAAAAGGTTTTAGGGATTAAGGCCAGGTGCATCAGAGGGAAAGACGCGCTTGAAAACCGTTTGATGGAAATTTCCTGCGGGGTGCAATCCGTCATCCTGGGTGAAAAATTCATATATTACCAGGTTCTCCAGGCAGTGAATTCTTTACCTGACGACCATACCATGAAACGCTTTGGCAACAACGTACTGAAAAATGCCAAACAGGTAAGGGAAAATCACAATTTTTACGCAGTTGACGATTATGAAGGAATCTCCCTTTCTCTGATCAATAAATGGGTGGAGGGTACAAGCTTTAAAACCCTTATTGTTGTGGGTGCCGGGATGTTATCTCTGCAGGTTGCCCAATATGCCAGTCAAAACAACTACACAAACGTCGTCATGATTTCCAGGGTTGCCAAAAAATTTAGAAAAAAGAACAGGGAAAACCCCTACCCCTTTCAGATCTGCTCTTTGAACACTCTGCCCGAAGACCTCTACGACACCCCTTTTCACTGTTTTATCGCAACCACCAATATATGCGAAACTTATCAGACACGTCTTTTTGACATTGTTTCCCAAAATAATTGCAAATCGGTTATCGACATGTCTTCCATTCCGGCATTTCAATCGGAAACGGTTTCCGACAAATTACACATTACCATGTATGATGATCCGTACTTAAAAGAGGTAAGCCGGTCCAACCAGAAACTGTTGCCTGTAAAAGTGCTGGTTGAAAACGATATTCAAAAAACAACATTAGGAGATGCCCAATGAATAGGAATTTTTCCATTGCTCTGACCCCAAAAAAATATGTAATTATTTCGATCTTTTTACTTGTTCTTCCATTTCTCATTACCGGAACCGTTTCCTGTGCCTCCGGCGTCAGCACCCCGGCGGAAAAGACCGAAAAAGGGCATGATCCGTTACGGCAGGTGGGACGGCAAAAAGACGGCACCATTGTTTTGCCCACAAATAGGATCCTGAAACCTGCCGGACAGCAGGTGGAATTCGACGGCCGGCCCAATGGTATTGCCATGAGTCCGGACAATACCACCGTGGCCCTGCTCAACTCGGCCAATAACAATATTATTGTTATTGACCCCACAACAGGCGCAATTAAACAGAAATTCGCACCGGACGGTTTTAAAGCATCATCCAACGGAATTGTCTATTCCAAGGACGGAAAATTCCTTTATGCCTCACAAAAGGACGGGTACCTTCTCATCGCAAAAGTACTGCCCGATAATACGCTGGCCCTTGATCAACAGATTCCCCTGCCCCTGAGCAAAATCCACTACCCAGGAGCGGATTATAATCCAAACCCCATAGGTCTGGCCCTCTCCGATGACGGAAAAAACCTCTATATAGCCCTGAGCCGGAACAACACTCTCGGTGTCTTTAATATTGCCAACCGGGCAGTACTTAAAGAAATCCCCGTAGGCAACGTCCCCACCGGCGTCACGGTAAGCAATGGCAAAGTTTACGTATCCAATAGGGGCGGGCGTCCTGCCAAAGACGGGGAGTTCACGAATGATTCAAGCGGAACTCCCATTGTAGCCGACCCCGTCTCCGGATCTTCCATCACAGGCACCGTATCTGTGGTGGATATAAAAACAGAGAAGGAAATCTTATCCATACCTGTCGGACTCCACCCCTCAGGTCTGCTGGTGGAAGACCGCAGACTGTTTGTAGCCAACTCGAACAGTGACTCTGTGTCTGTGATCGATATTGATTCTGATAGGGTGATTAAAACCATCTCTACTAAGCCTTTTGAAAATGCATTGTTCGGCAGTTCTCCAAATGCCATGGCCATTATGGATGGGCGTCTGGTCGTAAGCCTGGGTGCCAGCAACTGCCTTGCTGTATATTCCCTTGGGTATCAGTACGGCGGGGTGGAGTTTCAGGGGTTGATTCCCACCGGCTGGTATCCTTCGGGTATCGTTGTTAACGAGGAAAAACAAATTTTGGTGGTGGCGAATACAAAAGGCGTGGGATCTCTGGGCCCGGAAAAGATATGGGACAGTCCCACAGGCAGCACCCCCACGCGTGGGAAAGGCCATAACTCCATGGCATACCTGGGAAGTGCATCCATTATCGGATTTCCCGACTACAAGACCCTTCAGACCTACACACGCCAGACACTTGAAAACAACTCCTGGGTTACCCTTTCCAGGGCAGAAGCCTCCCAAAAAACCGCAGGAAAAACACCGATGCCCGTTCCCATTCCCGAAAAGACCGGGGACCCTTCGGTGTTCAAGCATATCTTCTATATAATCAAAGAAAACCGGACCTACGACCAGATTTTCGGTGATTTCAGAGACAAAGACGGCAATCCAAAGGGAAACGGCGCTCCAGAACTGGTACAATTCGGACAGAAAATAACCCCCAACCACCATGCACTGGCGCAGCAGTTCATGCTCTTTGACAACCTTTACGATTCAGGGTCAATCTCTTCGGAGGGACACCAGTGGATTACCCAGGCCTTTGTAGTGGATTACCTGTCCAAAGACCTGACCACCTATGCCAGAACCTATCCGTTTAACGGCGGGGATGCCCTGGTTTATTCTCCCAGCGGCTTCCTCTGGGAAAACGCCATGAATGTGGGCAAAACCGTCCGTGTTTACGGTGAATATGCCAACGGCCTGACTGCCAATGGCCTGGAAATGGGACCCTGGGTCAATCCTACGGTTAAACCGCCGGCAAAGGTAAAGGGACCCTGGCTGGGTGGCGGAGTAACCAACGCGGGAAGCTGGGCAGCCTTCTGGAAAGATACAAAAATCCTTTCAGGCGAAGCGCCAGGCGATCTTCATGTCAAATTGAGAACATCTTCCGATATCCCGTCCCTGGACCCATTGCTCTGCAGGGAATTTCCTCCCTTTAACACCGGGATTCCCGATCAGTACAGAGCAGAAGTATGGATGAAGGATTTTGATAAATATGTGGCCAACGGCAACCTGCCCAACCTTTCCGTTATGCTCATCTGCCAGAACCATACCCAGGGGAATCTTCCAGGATATCCCACACCGGAAGCCATGGTTGCGGACAATGATCTGGCACTTGGCAGAATTGTGGAAAAGATAAGCCACAGTCCCTATTGGAAGGATTCGGTCATCTTTGTGGTGGAGGATGATGCACAGAACGGGGTGGATCACGTGGACGGACACAGAACCCTTGGGTTTGTCATCAGTCCCTATACCAAACGGGAAGCCGTGAACAGCACCTATTACACCCAGCTTGACATTACCCGTAGCATCGAGCATATCCTCGGACTGCCGCCCATGACCCAGATGGATATGGCCATTGACCCCCGGTCCATGGCGGCGGTGTTTACAGACAAACCAGACTTCACCCCGTATACGGCTGTACCCAACCAGATCCCCCTGGATCAGATGAACAAAGAACTGACCGCCATGAAGGGCCTTGAGAAAGACTGGGCCATTGCCATGGTTGAACAGAACTTCTCACAGCCAGATGCAGCAGATGAAGACATGCTCAACCGGGTGATCTGGTACTCGGTAAAAGGGTATGACACGCCTTATCCCGGAGACCCGAAGGTCCTCTCCCCCCATGAACTGGAATCAAAAGAGGGCCGGGACGTTGACGATGATTAGTTGCTAAGGGATCAGTTTTTCAGCACCCTGTCGAAAAAAGCGCCGGCCGCTTCCAGGGTGCTGACCCAGTTCCCGTGCAGGACAAAATCATGGTCCTCACCGGGAAGGACGATGAGTTCCGTATGAACACCCTGTTGTCTTAAATCCTGTACGAGATTGACCGTCTGGCCGAAAATAACGGACCGATCATCATCTCCGTGGACGAGCAGTACAGGGGATTTCCAGTACTTAACATCTGCAACCGGAGAGGATTGAAAAGCCAGTTCCAGATCTTTTGCACTTTTCAGACCCCACTCCCCGCCCGGAACCGACATATTGGTAGCCCGGAAGGAAAAATCATAAATACCGGCCAGGGCAACCCCGGCCGCAAAGAGATCAGAATTCCGGGAAAGTGAAAGGGCGGTAAGATACCCGCCACATGACTCTCCCCAGATACCGATTTTTTCAGGGTCAACCTCGGGGAGACGACTCAGGTGAGCCAGAGCCGCCTGAATATCCCTGTATTCCGACGCGCCCCTTGGCCCCTGGTTTTCAGCCATCCTGAAGGCACGTCCATATCCAGTACCCGAACGAAAATTGACGGACAGCACCACATATCCCTTACTTGCAAGGTATTGGTTCATGGCATAGGTTTTGGAATAACTCGGGCGGTGGCTCCATCCCAGCAGCATCTGCCGAAAGGGACCACCATGAACAAAAATAACTGCCGGTAAATTATCACCGGATTTCGCCTTTTCAGGCATGAAAAGCTGACAATGAATCTGGAAATTATCTGAAGGAAAAATTATTTGACTGGGTTTAACAAGGGTATCAGGGAAATTTGTAGGTAATGTCTTGGGAGAGATCACCCGGAATTTTCCGGCCCCTGTATTCTGAACTGTAACCGCCTGGGGAATTGTTCCGGTTGCCCTCCGGTATGCGATGACACCGCCTTTACCAAGAATAACCGGGTTGGTTTCCACACTATTTCCTGTGGAGACCGGAATCGTAGTACCGCCACCGGTCTGGGTTTTCCAGATATGTCTATAATCAAGGCTGTTCCGGTTGGTACTATAGTAAAGCGTGCTTCCGTCAGAAGATACTGCACTGCCCCACACCTGGGACTCCCCCGGTGTTAGATCTTCAAGCGCACCTCCTGAGGGAGAGGTTGAATAGATATGCAGCCTGCCCTGGTGCTCAGAATAAAAGAGCAACCTGTTGGTTTTAGTCCACCTCAGGGCAGAGCCAAACCAGTCGGCATAGGGTGGGTACCACTGGGCCCACCCACCTGTTTCCGGAGTCTGCCAGATCACATCCCCTTTGCCGGTTCCCACATCAACCACATAGATGGCAAACCGGAACTCTTTGGTCAGGTCAAACAGTTCATGTTTTTTCTTGCCCGGAACACGGGCAAAAGCGATCTTGCTGCCGTCCGGAGACCATACAGGACTCATATCCCGGTCGACACCGGGCATGATCCATTGAATTTTTGCAGTTTTCCTGTGGTAAAGTCCAATAAGGCTGTGGGAATCCCTGTCGCTGACAAACATCAGCGTCTCACCATCAGGTGACCATCGTCCGCTTTGATTGCTCCCCTGGATGGTGAATAAGGGCCGGGGTTCAGGGATGGCACTCCGTTCAGAGGGATCAAAGGACACTTCAAAAAACTGTCCATGACTGGTAAACATAACGGCAGAGCCGTCCGGGGACAATACAGGGTTGGTTCCCTTTGCAAGTTTCCAGGGTGTTCCGCCTTTTACAGGGACGGCCCAAATTGCCCGCTCAGTTTCCACAGGATTGTTGGCAGGATTGGAAGGTGTAGAAGGCCCGCTTCTGTAAACCCCCAGGGATCCGGATGGCCCGGAGACGATGTCGGTTGTTTCCAGCTGCATTGAGGATCCGCCCCTGACATAGATGATATAGGCATCATCGGCAGTTGCCACAAGGCTTGTAAGTTTTATACCGTTGTCTCCGGTATAAGGCGTCACCTGTGCGGGAATAAAATCAGGACCCACGGCCACCCAGATATTTCGTGCCCCCTGATCGTTCAGGGTCCATGTAAACAGATTTGATCCGGCCGTCAGATTCTCAGGATAAGGTGCACTCAGAATGTCCTTAACGGTAAAGGCATGCACAGAACCGCAAAAAATAAAAAAGACAGCCAGAAGATTAAACAGGGTTAAACAACGGAATAAACGCTTCATTCTTCCTCCTTGTTCAGCTTAGTTTTTACTTATTCGTTTTACCTGTTAGTTAACCTGTATAACTTGCTGCGATATAGAGACGTTCGCCGGTAAAATCGCTCTCTTCAAGATCAAGGTTATCAAACATCCCGAGTACCGTGTATCCGCATTGCGACAGATAATGTCCTAATTCCACGGGAAAGAGCATGCGGAACTCCAGATAATCTTCAACCGGATCTTCCCCCTGAATATACCAGGTTCTTTTCCAGATCCAGAGTTGTTTTTCACGATTGAATGTCCGGATGGTCACGGATTTACCTTTGAAGTCACCGGTGTTGATCTCCTTTTCAATCCTTTCTTCCACATGGGTGTCGATGAAGCCCATACAATTTTTAATATCCAGTATCAGGAGACTTCCCGGGTGGGAATGAGCTGCAAAGGTCTCCAGAGTCTTTTCAATATCGGAATTTGTAAGTGCATGGAGAAAGGTGGATCCCATGCATATCAGCAGGTCAAAGGTTTGATTGAGCCGAAACGTCCTCATATCCCCCTGGATGAAACGAATATGATCATATTGGGAGGATGCAAAATCAACCATGGCAGGCAGAAAATCCACACCTGTGCAATCCTTACCGCCTTCGGATAAAAAGTTGAGATAACGGCCTGTTCCGCAACCGACATCTAAAATAGATTGCGAGTCGGCCGTAAGAAAGGTACGGCATATTTTGTTACAGATGGCAGGACTGGCATAAGTTTTCTGATCCGGTGTCGGGTAAAGGGCTTCATACAGATGAGGTTGGCGGTACAGCAAGCTTTTTGTTTTTTGATCCATTGGGTATATTTCCTTATCAAACGACAAATCAAGAGAACGTTTTAATGACCAGGCCTGCAGCTTCGATGTCCTTCAGCAAACTGGCCTCCTTTTGACAAAAATAATGTTTTAGCTGGGGTGCGCTGGCCCCCTGGGCAACTTTGCTATTCGAATGGTTCTGAAAGGTTCCGGGCGCCACCTGTTTAACCACAGCCTTGGCCAGTCTCCCTGTCCTGATCCGTGCCTCGTATTCTGAATTAAGGGCGCCCAGGCACTGATCAATGGCCCCGGGCAGATTTGACAGACTGGTATCTGCCTCTGCCTCAACAACAAACACATACTGGGGTGGATTTGCCCAGACAGGAAAACAGGCATAAAGACCTGCTGGCAGACCCAGTTGACCTAATTTCTCCAATCGATCCAGGGCCGCCTGGAAGGCATCCATCACCTGGGTTTCAGTTAGTTTCTCACCGTTAAATGAACTGTATATCCCCTGCCGCCTGACAAACTCCAGCCGGGGAACCCTGCCATAATACCCCACCACCCGGTAGAGGTCTCCGATATCATAGCGATACAATCCATTGGCCTGGGTCGTGATCACATTGTAGGTTTCCCCTATGGTCAGCTGATCAAAGGAAAGGGTTTCAGGATTGGTTGCATCATGGGGAATAAATTCGTAGATTCCCTGGGTCAGGGTCAGCACCCCGGCTTCCGGATGATCGTCAACAGGGCAGGTAACCATGGCCTCGGTTGATCCTGTGAGAAGCGGCAGTATCTTTGTGTCCGGATATATTCCCGGCAGTTGTTCAAGATACAGACGAAGCTGCCCGGACTTCCAGCAGGCCAAAAGATCCAGGTTCGGCCAGACAGATTTGGGACGCAGGCTCCCCTCCTCTTCAGCCAGCCGTTCAAGCCGGGCCGCCAGCTGTGGGTCGGGTTCGAACACCTGTTTTCCCCATAACTCCCCATTATGAACATCTTCGATCAATTGTCCGGTATAATCGGATAAAATTTCGGCGAGCAACAGCAGTCGGTTTGGCTGAATAACGGCAAGCAGCCTTAAATCCTGTCCTATAAAATGCCTGATTCTAAGATATATCCGCTCCATAAACCCCGAGGCATCATTGGTAAAATCAACCCATGGAGCATCATACCAAAGAGGAGTAAAATCGGTTTCTCCCAAAGAGATTTCACGATTTGTGATGGCCTGGTGGGGAAGTTTTCCGATAAAGTCTTTTGGAATCTCGCGTTCCCATAAAAAATCAAGGGTGGCATAGGGGTGGTCCCATAGTTGAGGGAAATATTTTCCCAGGGCCCCCCACAGGGCATAAATAATCGGCCCGCGATGCCTGTACCGCCAGAAATCGGTGTGGGGAATCGCCTTTGAAGGGCCCGTGGTTCCGGACGTTTTGAGCATGGTATACGGCTCATCAACGGTTAATACCCGTTTTTCGCCATCCAGAATCTGCCAGATCCAGGGTTCAAGGTCGGCATACTGATGAATGGGCACTGCCTGCCGATAATCTGCCAGAGTCTTTATTTGTTTAAAATTATACTGCTTTCCAAATGCTGAATCACTGTGGCGGACAATGCAGTCGGAAAAAATTTTGGTAAGGGTATCCTCCGGCATTGAGCAGGTTTTGAGCAGTTCATGATGACAGATACTGCATTTTTTAATAAATGTATCCCGTTTTTTAATCCAGGCTTGTGAAACAGACTTTTCCATTATAGAGCCTCGAATATTCGTGTACATGGAGTTGAACAGTCATTCAGGCAATCTTTTAAAATATTTTTCTAAATTGACTATTTGTTACAGGTTAATATATAGTTCTCTATTAACATGGTTGGAAATTTAATATCAAAACAGGTTCCAGATAACGATGTCTAACCTATAATATTATGACTCAATTTAAAAGTGATAAATGAAAAAAAATAAATCTGTAAAATTAAGGAATTCCATAGCCTATCAGCTTTTGAAAATTGTTTTCACCATTTATTTTTTTATCTCCATTTCTATCACAGTGGGACATATGGTCATGGAATACCTGTCGGCAAAGGAGATGGTGGTAGAAGAGCTTAACCTCCTCCAATTGGCATTTGAGGATGGATTATCCACCTCATTATTTGACCTGAGTAATGAACAACTCAACTCAATTATTGATGGAATGTATAATGTTCCGGTACTGGTAGGGATAAAAATTGAAGCGATTAATCGTAATATACCGGTAACCTCCATTGCCATCGGATCTATCATAAATTCTGACGGAAAACGGGAAATGGTTAATCCCAAGGAGAAAAGCCAGCCGTCATCAGCCTCAGCAGGTAAGCTCATCGTCCATTCTTTTACTATTTATCAACCTGAATCCACAGTGAAAATTGCACAGGGGACTCTGTATTCCAGTGAAAAAATAATCTTTTCCAAAGTAAAGGACGGATTCCTCCGGATTCTACTCTCTGCCATCGTCAAAACGATTTCATTGTGGTGTCTTTTCCTGTGGGCGGCTAATGGCCGGTTGAGCCGGCCGCTCAGGCAGATGGCTCTGGAGGTATCCCAGCTGAATATAGAAAAACTTGAAGGGGTCAGAATCAATGTATGTGCCAAAGCTGGAACAGAATTAAAAACTCTTGAAGAAAGTTTTAACCAAATGATTCAAAATTCAAGCCGCTTAACTAAATCCATTGTTGAGTCCGCCAAAAAATACCGGATGATATTTGAAAATGCAAGTGAAGGACTTTTCCAGATTACTCCCAGCGGCGGTATTGTCAGCGCCAACCCGGCCATTGCCAAAATGCTTGGCTATGAAAAACCGGATGAAATGATACAACAGGTCAATGATATTGCAGAACAATGCTATGTAAATCCTGAGGATCATACAGAGTTTACAACTCTAATTGAAACAAATACAAGGATCACAGGTTTTGAACGTCGGTTCAAACGAAAAGACGGCAGTACATTCTGGGGCGTTGGTTCGGGACAGTCTGTAAAGGATGCTAAGGGTACCCTGCTCTACTATGAGGGCTCCCTTGTGGACATTACAGAACAAAAAGAAAAATTAAAGGCAGACAAAGCACGGGTGGTTGCAGAAAAGGCATCACGCTCAAAGAGCGAATTCCTTGCCAATATGAGCCATGAAATCAGAACCCCTATGAATGCGATCATCGGTCTGAGCCACCTTGCCTTGAAAACAAAACTAACCGTACAGCAGAGTGGTTATCTGACATTGATCAACGATGCTTCCCAAAACCTGCTGGGTATCATTAACGATGTTCTGGACTTTTCAAAAATTGAGGCCGGTAAACTCACCATGGAGCTGGTGCCTTTTCCCCTTGAAAAGGTCTTAAAAAACTTATCAAACCTGATTGGTGCCCGGGCAAAAGCCAAAGGGATTGAGATCGCCATTTCTTGCCCGCAAGGTGTTTCGACCAATCTTATTGGTGATTCTTTAAGACTGGGTCAGGTTCTTCTCAATCTTGCCGGTAATTCCATAAAATTCACTGAAAAGGGTGAAATTGTTATTTCGGTCAGCCAATTGGAACAAACAGATGATACGGTCACGTTGGGATTCTCTGTGATGGACACCGGTATCGGCATGACCAAGGAACAGATGGGTAAACTCTTCCAGTCTTTTTCCCAGGCGGATACGTCTACCACCCGGAAGTATGGCGGTACCGGCCTTGGGCTTGCAATTTCAAAAAAAATAGTCAGTATGATGGATGGTGAAATTGGTGTGGAGAGTAAACCGGATTTCGGCAGCACATTTCATTTTACGGCAACATTCGGCCTGGATCATGAACAACGCAGTACGGCTATCTCGGTGGGCAAGGATCTTAAGGGCAGGCGCATCCTTGTGGTTGATGACAATGCCGCTGCCCGGCAAATTTTGTCTGAACTGGCAGGATCTCTTCTTTTCCAGGTGGTTG
>JAFLJU010000047.1 GCA_022712835.1 Desulfobacteraceae bacterium | reverse complement strand
TATCTCCTTCAAATTGAGATGGAATAAATTTTTCTCGATGGATGGAAAGGAGCCCCGGCTGTAAACAGCAAGGGCTCTTTTTAGTGTTTACGACACCGGAAAACCTGGGGTCACGCGATTTTTTCAAGCCGTTTTGCCAATGTGTCAAGAAATTGTATGGAATCAAGGATTTTTTTGGCAGGGGGATGGCAGATGGCCGCAAGATCCCCTGTCATATATCCTTCCTCTATCGTTTCAATAATGGTTTTTTCAATTTTGTCCGAAAAAGTACAAAGATCTGGTAGTGCATCCAATTCCCCCCGTTTTTTCAAGGCACCGGTCCAGGCGAAAATAAGGGCCACGGCATTGGTGGAGGTTTTTTCCCCTTTCAGGTGTTTGTAATAGTGTCTCTGGACCGTTCCGTGGGCGGCTTCATATTCATAATATCCATGGGGGGAGACCAGTACCGATGACATCATGGCAAGGGAGCCAAAGGCTGATGCCACCATGTCGCTCATGACATCCCCGTCATAGTTTTTACATGCCCAGAGTATTCCTCCTTCTGTTTTCATCATTCTGGCCACCACATCGTCGATGAGGCTGTAAAAATATGAGATTCCGATTTTTTTAAATTGCTGTTGATATTCATTTTTAAAAATATTTTCAAAAATCAGTTTAAAGGTCTGGTCATATCGCTTTGAAATGGTATCTTTTGTGGCAAACCAGCAGTCAATCTTTTGGTCAAGGCTGTATTCAAAACAGGCCTTGGCAAAGCTTGAAATGGAGGCCTCTGTATTGTGTATGCCCTGGATAATGCCAGGACCCGGCAGCTCCATGATCGTTTCTCTAATTTCCAATCCCTGGGCATCGGTAAACACGATCTCAGCCTTGCCACCGGAGGTTGTTTTGATTTCCGCATTTTTATAGACATCGCCATAGGCGTGTCTGGCCACAACGATGGGTTTTTTCCAGGATTTTACCGCAGGTTTTATGTTATCCACCAGAATCGGTTTTCTAAAAACAGTTCCGTCCAGCATGGCCCGAATGGTTCCATTGGGGCTTTTCCACTGTTTTTGTAAGCTGTATTCTTCCACTCTTTCCTGGTTTGGCGTGATGGTGGCATTTTTGACACCCACCCCATACTTTTTGATGGCATTGGCAGCATCAATGGTCACCTGATCATCGGTTTTGTCTCTGTTTTTTATTCCCAGATCATAGTATTCGGTTTTCAACTCGACAAAGGGTGTCAGGAGTTTTTCTTTAATGACGGGCCATAGGACCCGGGTCATTTCATCTCCGTCAATCTCAACAAGGGGGGTCTTCATTTGGATCTTTGACATGGCGCTCTCCTTATGAATGGACTGGGGTGAGTATATCCGCGCAGTCTATGATAAATATGATTTAAGCGCAACACCGTTTTTTACAGTCGATTTCCTGGCCGCTCTGGCTGGCTTTAATCTGGCCTTAATCGGATCTCAGGGCGAGGATCGGGCTCAGGCGTGCTGCCTGGCGGGCCGGATAGATGCCGAAAAAGACGCCCACGGCTACGGCCACGGCTACGCCTAGAACAACGGAGTCGTAGGAGATGGAGAACTGCCAATGTGCATAATAGGAGATAATGTAGGAGGCTCCCACACCAATGCCGATGCCGATGAAACCTCCGACAATACAAAGCATGACCGATTCAATGAGAAACTGGAGCTGGATATCCCCCTGGCGGGCTCCCAATGCCCTGCGGATGCCAATTTCCTTTGTCCGCTCGGTGACCGAGACCAGCATGACGTTCATGACGCCGATGCCCCCCACAACCAGTGAAATACTGCCAATGGTACCCAGCAACAGGGTAAATAGCTGCATCTGCTTTTGCATCTGGGCTATCAGCTCTTCCGCACTCCGGACGTCAACCTTTGTTCCGTTCAGGGAATTATAATATTGTTGGATCTGATTGGAGGCGGTTTTACTATTTGTGCCCGGGGCTGTTCTGGCCATGATATTCTGGACCTTACTCTCTCTTGAAAGACGGGTCATGGTGCTGGCATGCATCAACAAGCCCTCATTGATTTCGTAGGGACGCATTCCCCCCATGGGGGTTTCGTTGATCACCCCGACAATGGTGAAATGCTTCTCCTTAAAGAGGATTCGCGTACCCACCATCTTCCTGACCCCCTGGCCGCTCAGCTGAGCTTCTACCTTACTGCCAATGACACAATAAAACATAAACTGGTCCAGTTCATGGATAAATCGGCCTTGTTTGAGTGTCAGCTTATTGATCCCAAAAAAATCCGGGGTGACGCCGAGGGCAGGGATTGATTTTTTTTGCCCCTGGAATTTTATGGTTTCGTAGCTGGAGATATAGGGAGCTGTTGAGAGGATTCCCGGACATTTGCCCGGTATGGCCAGGGCATTTCTAACGGTCATTTTTTCTTTTTTGTTTTGGGTCGCGTCATAGGATTCGGAAATCGTCAGAATATCTGTCCCCATCTCCAAAAATTGTTTCAGTGCCTCTTTCTGGACGATGGACCCCACAGATACCATGGCAATGACAGATCCGATTCCCACAATGATACCGATCAGGGCAAGCAGTGACCGCTGTTTTGACCCGACAAGGCTGTTAATGGCTTCTTTGAAGTTTGCTTTGATGACCATCATACACTCCTTAAAATGATACCGGTTCCATTAATGGATCACGCCGTCTTTCATTTTTACAAATCCTTGGCATTGCCTGGCAATGGCCATGTCATGGGTAATAATAAAAATAGTGATATCTTCTTCCCGGTTCAGCTGGAGGAACAAATCCATAATTTCCTGCCCCACCTGGGCATCCAGAGCGCCGGTGGGTTCATCGGCCAGAATGATGGACGGGCTTCCCACAAGTGCCCTGGCAATGGCCACCCGCTGTTGCTGACCTCCGGATAATTCCGTGGGGCGATGGGTCTGCCGGTCCAGCATCCCCACCTTGTCCAGCATCTGCCTTGCCAGGCGGTTTCTTTCCTTTTCAGAGGTTCCCCGGTATACCAGGGGAAGTCCCACATTCTGCAAAGCGGTGAGCCGGGACAGCAGGTTGAACTGCTGGAAGACGAATCCTATTTTTTTATTCCTGAATTCCGAGAGTTCATTATCGCTTAGATCCCCAACCGGTCGGTCCTCCAGTAGGTATGAACCGGAACTCGGAGTGTCCAGCAAACCGATGATATTCATCAGGGTGGATTTGCCGCATCCGGACTGGCCCACAATGGCGATCAATCCTCCCTTTTCGATGGACAGGTTCACCCCTTTTAAAATTTCAACCGCCACCGGTCCGATCTGGTAGGTTTTGTGTATGTTTACAAGATCAATCATGTGATCACCATCAGAATTGAGTGCTGGATTGGGGAACATACAATCCTGGTTGATAGTAAATTGTGTCGTTTTCTTTTAGGCCGTCCAGAATCTCCACGGAATTGATGGTGGTCATCCCGGTCTTAACCTCACGGGGCTTAAGCTCTCCATTGACCATGACCGTCACCCAGCGTTTGTTGTCCCGGATTTCAACGGCATCTAATGGAATCAGCAGGGCGGATGGGTTTTGATACACCATGATTTCCAGATTGGTGGACATGCCTAGCTTGATCTGTTTTTTCTGGGCCTGGGTCAATGAGTCGATGGATACGGTGACATCAAATGTGGGTGCCTGGGACTGGCCTGTGACCGCATTGGAAGAAATATGGGAGACCCGGCCGATCAGGGGGAGACTTTCGAAGGCATCGCCCTGGACCGTCACTTTTTGGTCAAATTGTATTTTGCCGATATCAATTTCATCCACCTTGGCTTTAATGGAAAGCCCCTCGAGGTTCCCAATGGTAAACAAAATTTCGCCCTGGGTGACAGAGATTCCCGGCTCAATGGATTTGTTCTTTGCGTCACTTGACTGGGTGGGCTGGATGACAATCCCGGATACCGATGAATAGACCGTGGCATGGGTCAGTTTGTCTTTTATTTCCTTGAGGTTTACCTCGGCATTTGTAAGTTCGAATTTGGCGATGTCACAGTTTTCCTTGTTACCCTTTTTCATTACCCCGTCAAGCGCTTCCTGGGCGGCCGCAAAATCAAGGTTCTGGTTAAAAAGTGCAATTTTTGCAGATTCAAATTCAGAGGCTGGAATGAACCCTTTTTCGAAAAGCAGGCTTGTCTCTTTCAACTTTCGCTTCGCGGTTTCCAGGCTGTTTTTGGCCTTGGTAAAGGATCTTTTGGCACTTGAAACTTCCGAGCTCTTTTCCCAGTTGGCGACCTCATTATATTTTCGCCGGGTTTTGATATGGGAGGAGGTGAGTTCCCGCAAGCTGATTTTCAGTTTTGAGCTGTCCATTTCCAGTAAGGCTTCGCCCTGCTCTGTTCGTTGGTCATAAACAAAAAATTTATTTTTGATCTTACCATCAAAGGGGGCCACCACATTGATCTCTTCCAGGGGGGCCACATATCCGGAAAGAGAAACGGAATTTGCGATGGGTTGTTTGCTGACTGTAAACTGTTGCATGCCTTGGGGGGTGACCTCTTGGTCTGAGGGGGGTGCTGTTGTAAATAGGGACTGGGATAAAAAATCCATGTGCCAGAGATAAAATCCGCCGCCCGAAACTCCCAGAAAAATCATCAGAATGATGGCAATTCGGATTACCTGTACCTTCTTAAGGGCAGAGGTAAGAATTGAATTGGTTTGCTCTGCCTCAAGA
This sequence comes from Desulfobacteraceae bacterium, assembly GCA_022712835.1. The sequence continues at coordinate 6,565 of JAFLJU010000047.1, read as the reverse complement.
ACTGCATTCTGGAGTTGCCGGTTGAGCTGCTTTTCATTTTCTTGAAAGTTTAGAATTTCGGTGATGTCATTGAATACGACAATCACCCCGGAAGGGTCCTGGGCCTGGTCTGATTTTAAATAGGAAATGGCCATGGAAAGCTGGACAAGTGATCCATCGGATCGTTTGAACCCAAGTGTTTCCTTTTGACCCACCGCCGACTTATACACCGCATCCAGAATGGCCTGGTTGAAGTCATCATTGCCCTCCATCTCCATCATGAATGCCATGCCAAAGGGCTGATGGATTATCTCTTCCTGGGAAAGGCCGAGAATCATGGCAGCGGCATCATTGAACATGGTGATCTTTCCTTTTAGATCCAGGGTCATCACCCCTTCCTGCATGTTGTCAATAATATTTTTGTAAAAAACTATTTCCCCGGCCATTTGTCATATTCCTTGTTGTAGTCTATCTTCCAGGTGTTAAGGGTGGTCCCCAGGGTCTTGTCCAGGGAGGTCAGGGCGTCGCGGAAGGCGATGCTGGCATTCAGCTCTTCATTTTGGGCTCTTACCAGGTCATTTTGGAAGGAGACCATCTGAAAGTTGGTTGTCCGTCCCACCTTCAGCTTTTCCCCTTCCACCTCAAGTTTCTGCTCGGAAAGTTCCCTTGCCCTTTTGGCCATACCCACCTGTTTGAGTTTTGTTTCCACTTCTCGGATGGCGTCCTGGACCTCGATGGTGATGTTCTCCGTAGTCTCATCAAGGGATAGTTCGGTTTTCTCCAGATTAATTTGGGCGCCGACAAGTCCCTGCTCCCGGGTTAGATCGCCGTAGAGGGGAATGGCAAGGTTGAGCCCGACTCGCCAGTTTTGAGTGTCTGAATTTGAACTGAGTCTCTGGTTGGCATCGGTGATGGCATAGCTGCCGACAAAATTAAGGTCCCAGAGCATGTTGTTCTGGGCAAGGACCAGGCTTATTTTTGACCGGTCCATACCCATGTTTGCATTTAAAAAATCCGATCGGTTCTCAAAGGCGGTTTTAAGGCAGATGTCAAAGTCTGGATGGACCGCTGTGGGTTCTCCTTCCTCCTTTGGTACGAGCATGGTCGCCTTGTCCATGTTCAATATTTTGAGCAGATTGAGTCTGGCACTGTCCAGGCCATTTAAGGCTGTCTCATAGGAAAATTCCTGGTTGGCCACATCGGATTCGGTTTGGATGAGTTCATTGGCCGCCATGCGCCCCACGGAAATGAAAAACTTATTCATTTCCAGCAGATCCTTTGCCCGCTGTAATGAAGATTTGGTGATTTCCAGTTGCCGGGTTGTCTGGGCATAGTTTCTAAAGGCCCCGATGGTGGCGTTTACCGTGGAGGAAATGCTGTCCTTAAGGGAGAGCAAGTTTGATTGTTCACTGAGTTCAGCCAGGGTCACAGAGGCGGTGTTCACGTCTATTCCGCCACCCTTGAGAAGGGGCTGGGTAAAATTGACGGTCCAGGTGTTGGTATCATTGCGGTTATTTGGATTAAGATTGGTTCGGGCCCAGAGATCCGATCGGTTCCAGGAGAACGCAAACCGGCCACCGGTCTCGATCATTTTTGTCACGGCAAGGTTGGCAGTTAGCCCGGTATTGTTTGACTCGGAATCTTGGGGGGTTCCGGCGGTTCGGGTGGAGGAATCGGTATAATAGGGACCGGCGGTAACGTCAACATTGGGGTTGAATTTATCCTGTGCCACCCGGAGATCAAATTTTTGTACCACCCGGTTTAAATACGCACTCTTCACAGACCGATTCAACCGTAAAGCCACATTGATGGCTTCTGCCAGGGTCATTTCCATGGTTTTTTTTGATGGCGGGGTGGCGGAGAGGGCAGGATTGAGGGAGAAAAACAGGGTAACGGAGCATATCAGAAATGCCCAGGATAATTTTTTAATAATAGATACGGACCTTATCATTTTTTCACAGTTACCCAATACCAGTGCTCCAGAAAAAATCTAAATAGAACCCATCGATCACCAGTCGTAATATCCAAAGAAGAACTAACACTGCCTTGGGTGTATGTCAAGCATCCGTGATTTTGAAAGGCAATTGTTCCCAGGGCTGGCCTTAAATTTCGATTTTTGGTTAAATGCTTGATAAAAAGGCCGGTGTTATGGTATGGAAAACACCAGGCTGATGAGTCTTCTGTCCGTATACTTAACGGAGTCCATGTTTCCCATGGAAGGAAATTATCCTTGATTTTTAAAAGTAGCCTGATAAGAAAATTTACGGAAAAGTGATGATTGATATAGAAACGATGGCGATCTTGATTGTTGACGACATGAAAAGCATGCGTTCAATCATAAAAAAAATGCTTAGAAATTTAAAGCTGGGTAGCGCTATTTATTTCGCAGAAAACGGGATGGAAGGGCTCCGATGTTTACAGGCCAACCGTGTGGATCTGGCAATCATTGACTGGAAAATGCCGGTGATGACGGGTGCCATGATGCTGGATGCCATAAGAAGTGATCGAAAACTCAGGGATCTGCCAGTCATCATGGTGACGGCTGAATCTCAAAAAGATATTGTCCTGGATGTGGCGGAAATTGAGGTGGAGGGGTATCTTTTAAAGCCATTAACCCCGGCCTTACTGGATGAAAAAATCCGGTCCGTGGTGGAGAGGGTAAATAACCCTGATGATGCAACACGCCATGCGCGAAACGCCAGGAAGTGCCAAGATGTGGGGAACATAGAGCTTGCCATCCGACATATGGAGATGGCTGTCAAGCACAAACCATCTGCTTCCAGATTGGTTCGGAATATGGGCCTTTTACATGTCCAGGAAGGAAACATGGCGCTTGCGGAAAAATATCTGATAGATGCGGCCTTTGTAAATTCCCAGGATGCCATCACCCGTCATCATTTATGTAAATTTTATTGGAAGGCTCAAAACTACCCCCAGGCGGTTAAGTATTGGGGTGAGGTCCTCTCCCTGACCAATAAGTTTAATGAAGATGCTATCTTAGTGTGCGAACAACTATTGGAAAAGGGGTTGAAACTCCATGCCGTAAAGTTGTTTTCAAAACTCATTAAGAAAACGGAAAAAAATCTTCCTCTCAAAGAAAAAATTTTGGATTTGTGCATGGATGCGGGAGAGGTTGGCTTCTCAAGCCATCTGGTGAGCCTGTTGATGAAAGAGTTTCCTTCAAACCATGGGCTGGTGTATAAAGCGGGTCAGATTTATGAGGTATTGGGGGATGAAGACAAAGCCCTTGAATATTTTCTGGTGGCCGATCAATATACGGACTGCCCATTGGATGTTAAGCTCAAGATTGCCCGAATTTATTTTACGAAAAAGAAGATTCTCCAGGCGGATGATTATCTGGCAAGGGTACTCCGCATGGATCCCCATAACAAAGAAGCCATTACCATGAGAAGATCCATTTAGGGTAAGATCCATTTAGGATAAGACCTTTGGTCTCAATAGGCAGGTATTGGCAGGTTCCGTTGGGTATAATAATCAATGATGATCTGGTTGATTTCTCCGTTTTCTATGATTTGTCGGATCACGGATTCGATTTCGTCAATCTTCTCCATTAAATGTGATTTTTTTGAAATTCCGATGAAAACATGTTTTTCTTTGCTGAAACGATAGGGGGCTACCTCAATTTTCTCTGCAGTCCCCATTTTATGAATCAGATCGATACCGACAGATTCCGGATAAATCACCGTGTCCAGCCGTCCGAGTAAAAGCTTTTCAAAATTGCCCATTACTCCGGGAAGCGGTTCTTTGTTTAATTTTTTGTCGTCATCAAATTTATGAAAGTATTTTGACCCCAGAGTGGTTCCGATTCTTAAAGGATACAGATCCCCATATGTATGAATGAGGGTGGATTTTCCCTTGGGAATAAAGAAAACAGTGTCCGATCGGTTTTTATAAGGAGGGTGGATAAAATGGATGTATTCCTCCCGTGCCGGCCTTTTCAACAAGCCGGCCATAAGGTCGATGGTGCCGTCTTTTATCAGATAAAGACGTCTTTTAAAGGGAGCATCCAGTATGAAAAGTTTGGCATTTAGACGGTTGGCAATGGCCTTTAAAATTTGGGAATCCAGGCCGTTTCGATTCTCATTTGCCACGGCAGTGCTCAGGGTATCCTGGGCCGTTGCCGTGGAGTACCCCGCAAAGAGAACCCAAAGAAAACAGCATATTAAAAATTTCATTTCTTTTCCCGTATCTGCAATTATGATCCCATCTGTTTTGGCAGTTTTTATTTATCCTAATTCCCATATATCGATCAAAAGAACAAGTGTTTCAATGCAATAATTCGTTCCATCTCTTGCCCATAGAGGGTGTGGGCGGTTTGTAAATTGATTTTTTCAAATCCAAGGGTGTCCCCGGGGGTGGTTTGTGCCACTTTCCACAGATCCGTAGAAATTACCGTGGCGATCTTGGCATATCCGCCCACCGTCTGTTCGACCAAAAGAATAATGGGTTGACCATCCGGCGGGATCTGGATGCTTCCCGGCATGGCCGGTTCAGAAACAATACTTTTGGGCATGTTTTCCCTAATGGCCAGGGGATCGCCCTGGAGGCGATATCCCATGCGGTCGGCCTTTGGGGTCACCATATAGTCGGTTTTAAACAAGGGGGTTTCACCCATATCAAAATAGTGGTCCTGGGGGCCGGGAATAACACGGATAATAGCCTGGGTCGGATAAAGGGGAATCATTTCACCCGGAAGCGTGCGGGGCTGTTTTAAAAGGGGCGCATCCTGGGTTTCAAGAAAATCTTCTTTTGCCAGGGGCCTTCCCTTGAATCCACCGATTTTACCGCTTACATAGGTGGCAAAACTGCCCATTACCCGGGGAACCTTTATTCCGCCGCTGACGGCAAGGTAGCTCCTGCACCCCTGTTGAACCATGGAGATTGTCAGCAGGTCGCCGGGCTTTACCCGGATGGATTGCCATTGTTGAATCGCTTGACCATTCAGTCTCATCCCCATTTTAGCCCCGGTGAGGGCGATGTCCATCTCTTTTTGTATTTCCATAGTCGGTCCCATGACCGTTATTTCGAGGACGGCACAGGTTTCAACATTCCCCACCAAAAGGTTTGCCGCATCAAAGGCAAAGGAATCAAGAACGCCGGAAATAGGGACACCCATTTGTTGAAATCCGAACCTTCCCCTGTCCTGAACTGTTGTAAATCCGCCGGGTGTTAGAATTTTGATGGCTGTCATCGGCTTTCCTCCAGTTTTGAAATCCGGGTATATTCCTGCTCGGAGATGGGGATAAATTTAATTTTATTCCCGGCTTTATACAAAAAAGGGTTCGAGCGATGGGGTGCAAAGAGTTTTAGCGGGGTTCTCCCAATAATCTGCCAACCACCGGGGCTTGCAATGGGATACATGCCGGTCTGGTTGTTGGCAATTCCCACGGATCCTTCGGGGACAAGCATTCTGGGTGTCGTAAGTCTTGGGGTATAAAGTGTTTCACCCAGTCCGCCTAGAAACGGGAAGCCCGGTGTGAACCCCACCATATAAATAAGGTAGGCTGGGGCACAATGGCGTTGGATTACCTGGTCTTGGGTCAGTGCATGGGGGGCTTGTACGTTTTCGATGTCAGGCCCGAATCTCCCGCCGTAACAAACCGGGATTTCGACTATTTTTGCGGGTTCTGTCTCCTGGGTTTTAAGACAGGTTTCAATTGCATCAATTGCGGGACACAGTTTGTCGGGATGGGTGGTCCCGGGATCATATATCAACAAAAGGGATCGATAGGTGGGAATAATTTCCTTGACACCGCCAAGCCTTTGATTCTCAAGAGCCCTGGCCATGGCCCGAACTTTCCCATTGATCTTTGGGTCTATGCCCTCCCCAAATTCCACCAGAAGCCCTCTGTCTCCGGCCTGGCGGTACACCGCTTTTTTAAAGATGCCGGCCATGATTATTGTTTTTCCCCCATGGGTTTTACCTGAATATTATTTTCTTCCAGAACTTTTCTAATGGTTTTGACCAGGTTCACCGCCCCCAAATTATCCCCGTGTACGCAAAGGGTCTGAACTTCCAATTGAATGGGAGTGCCGTCCACAGCGGTTACAAATCCTTTTGCCATGTCCAGGGCTCTTTGGGCAACTTCTTCGGGATCGCAAATAACGGCCCCGGGCTGATTTCGGGGTACAAGGGTTCCATCTTGTGTATAGGCCCGGTCAGGAAATGCTTCGTAAACCACCTTCAACCCCAGCTCTTCGCCCATGCGTCGCATGGTTCCTCCTTTTTCCCCGGCCAGGGCAACAAAGATCAGGGTTGGGTCAAGGTTCATAATTCCCGTGGCAATGGCCCGGGCAGTTGATTCATTTTCGACTGCCGTTAGATAAAGGGCCCCATGGGGTTTTACATGGGTAAGCCGGGTTTTGTGGACTTTGCAAAAGGCGTCCAGGGCACCGATCTGGTAAATGATATATTGTTGGGTTTCTTCCGGGGTGCAACCCATGTTTCTTCGGCCAAACCCCAAAAGATCCGGGTAACCCGGGTGGGCACCGATACCTACCTTGTTTTGAACGGCCAGTTTCACCGTTTTTTCCATTACCATCGGATCGCCTGCATGAAAGCCGC
>JAFLJU010000303.1 GCA_022712835.1 Desulfobacteraceae bacterium | reverse complement strand
CTATGAAGTACCAAAGGAGATAGAATTCAAGGATGAACTTCCAATGACGACAGTGGGCAACATTGATAAAAAAGTTCTTAGACTATGAAACAAAGTACATGGCCTCGCTGAGGTCTCCAAATGCCTTGTTGATAACATTTCGCTTGACATTCATGGTAGGAGTCATCTCCCCGTCCTCTTCATAAAGTTTTTTGGGAAGGATAGTGGCTTTTTTGATCTGCTCCACGCGTGAAAGCGTTTCGTTGACACGCCTTATCTCACGGTCAATGAGCGCTTTAATTTGCTCGTGGGCGGTCAGATCTTTGTAAGTGGAAAATTGAATTTTGTTGTCCTGGGCAAATTTAACCACGTTGTCTTCATCGATGATGATAAGGCAGCTTAAAAATTTGCGTTTGTCTCCAATTACCACGGCATCATTTATGTATAGGCTCGACTTCAGCTTATTCTCGATGTATTGGGGAGTGATGTTCTTTCCGCCGGCGGTCACGATAATATCCTTTTTGCGGTCACTGATGCTCAGGTAGCCGTCTTCATCAATGGACCCCACATCCCCTGAATGCAGCCAGCCGTCCACAATGGTTTCTGCCGTTGCCTTGGGGTTTTTAAAATAGCCCTTGAACACCCCCGGGGACCTGACCAGAATTTCACCGTCCTCGGCAATTTTGATCTCCACCCCCTCCAGGGGGACGCCCACCGTTCCAAGTTTTACCTGGCCTATTTTGGCAGTGGTCGTAACGCCGGTCCCTTCGGTCTGGCCGTATCCCTCCACCAGATTCATGCCGATGGAATGGAAAAAGCGCAGAATTTCAGGGGCAATGGGGGCCGCCCCGGAATAGGCCACCCGTATGCGGTCGAAGCCCAGCCGCTCTTTGAGTTTGCGAAACACGGCAAAGTGGGCCAGTTTGTACTGCATCTGAAGGAGGGGCGGCACGGATTTGAAGTTCATCATCAGGCTGGCCCGCCGCCGGCCAACCTTAATGGCTTGGTTGAAAACAACCCGTTTGAACCAGGTTGCGTCGGCCATGCGGATGAGGATAGCGGAATAGTATTTTTCCCAGATGCGCGGCACGGCATGCCCTACGGTTGGGGAGATCTCCACCATGTTGTCTGTGATGGTATCCATACTCTCGATAAAATTCACCACGTGGCCCACATCAAAATGGGCCAGTATGGTAAACAGCTGCTCGAAAATATGGCAGAGGGGGAGAAAGGACATGATCTCGTCGGTGTCATACATGGGATTGTTGGAGGTGATGGCCCTTCCCATCCAGACACAATTTTTGTGGGACAGCATGGCCCCCTTGGGCGGCCCCGTGGTTCCAGAAGTGTAGATGAGGACGGAAATCTCTTCCGGGTCGATTCTTTCAATAGCGGCATCCAGCAGCCCTGGGTTCTCCTGTTCCTTTTCCGTTCCAAGTTCCAGCAACTGGTCAAAGGTCATTACCATGGGGTCCTTGAATTTGTGCAGCCCCTCGGTGTCCCATACAATGATTTTTTCAAGTCCGGGGACCCTGTCACGAAAATGGAACCACTTGTCCAGCTGTTCTTCATTTTCCACGAAAAAAAATTTAGATTCTGAGTTGGAAATCACATACTCAACCTGCTGCCAGGCATTGGTGGAATATACCCCGGCTGTTGCAGCGCCGCAGCATTGAATCCCCAGGTCTGCATAAACCCATTCCGGGCAATTGTCACCGATGATGGATGCGCAGTCGCCTTTTTGAAGCCCTAAAGACATTAAGGCACAGGCCACACGGGAAACATTCCGGTCATACTGGTTCCAGGTGATGTCCTTCCAGAGGCCGTACTCTTTTTTGCGCATGGCCACCCGATCACCCCAGCGGGAAACGGCCGCCTTGAACTTGGCCGGTACGGTTTGGTCTTTATTTTCAGACATTTGTTACCCTATTATTTAATGTTTTTCCCAGAATATTAAAAACTATCGCCATGCTTTTTTTCGTTTCCAGCGCTGGTACCCCTTGGCAGCGGTTTCCGATTTTACCCCCATATAAAATTCCTGGACATCCTTGTCCTCCATGAGATCGCAGGCGTTGCCTTTCATGACAAAGCGGCCGTTTTCCAGAATCAAACCGGTCTGGGAAACCCCCAGGGCCATCCTGGCATTCTGCTCCACCAGCAAAATGGTGACCCCCTCATCATTGATAGTCCTGATAATCTTGAAGATCTCCTTGACCAGGAGCGGAGAAAGCCCCAGGGAGGGTTCATCCAGAAACAATAGTTTGGGCCGGCTCATCAAGGCCCGGCCCATGGCCAACATCTGCTGTTCGCCGCCGGACAGTGTGCCCGCCCATCGGTTCACCCTGTTCTTTAGTATGGGGAAATAGCCAAAAACCCGGTCAAAATCATCGTCAACCCCCTGTTTGTCATTACGGGTGTATGCCCCCATGAGAAGATTTTCCCGGATGGTGAGTTCCTCAAACACCTCACGTCCTTCCGGCACCAGGGTAATGCCCATGCGAACGATCTTATCGGTGTCCACCCCATGGATAGGTTTGCCCATGAACTCGATACTTCCCTTGTCCGGTTGGTCTCGGATAAGACCCATGATGGTTTTTAAAATAGTGGATTTACCGGCACCGTTGTTACCTAAGATGGCGGTGATACTTCCCTCTTCCACGGTAAGGGAAACCCCCCGGATGGCGTAAATCAAATCATAGTAGGTCTCGATGTTTTTTATCTCAAGCAGTGCATTCACCTTCATCTTCTCCCAAGTAGGCTTTTAAAACTTCCGGATGCTTTTGAACATCTTCGGGTTTCCCTTCGGTGATGGGATGCCCGAAATTTATTGCCAGGATTCGGTCGGAAATGTCCATGACCATGTTCATGTCGTGTTCGATGAGCATGATGGTGATACCCAGCTCTTCCTGGATGTCCTTGACCCAGAATATCATGTCCTGTTTTTCTTCGGAATTCATCCCGGCGCAGGGTTCGTCCAGCAATAGCAGTTCAGGTTCCAGAGCCAGCGCCCGGCCCAGTTCAATCTGTTTTCGGGTGCCGTAGGGTAATCCGCCCACAAGCTTGTTCCGGGAGGACTGGAGGTCCAGAAAATCAATGATTTCCTCCACCTTTTTGCGGTGCACAACCTCTTCTTTGCCGGCAAAGGAGTTTTTTCCCCACAAAAAACTGCCGTGGAAAAGACCGGTTTTCATGTATATATGACGTCCCAGCATGATATTTTCCATGGTGTTCAGGTTGTCGAAGAGCTCTATGTTTTGAAAGGTTCGGGCAATGCCTGCCCTTGCCACCGTATCCGGTTTCTTGCCCCGGATGTTTTTATCCTTGAGCAGAATCTTCCCAGCACTGGGCGTGTAGATACCGTTGATGCAATTGAAAAGGGTTGTTTTCCCCGCCCCGTTAGGGCCGATAATCGAGTAAACCTCGCCTTTTTTTACCTCAAACGATATGTTATCCAGGGCTTTTAGCCCGCCAAAAAGGATCGACAGGTTTTTGACTTCAAAAAATGCCATGGGCTGATTTTCCTTGAGCGTTCTAAGTGAAGAGGAAATAGAGGGTGGAGAACCATCTTGTCCTCCAACCTCCTGTCGGATTAATATTCTTAGTGCCCCATGGGGATAAATTCAGTCTGGTACCAATCGGTTAATATGGTAGAACTACCGTCTGCCTCAGCACGCACGAGGAAAACTTCCTGCTGTCCTATCCTGCAGAGTGGGTCCTTGGGATCAAACGGTGCATAGTTGACCGTTCCCATAACCCCATTGAAGTTCTGGATTTTTTCCAATTCAGCCACCAGTTTTTCCCGGGTGAGT
>JAFLJU010000337.1 GCA_022712835.1 Desulfobacteraceae bacterium | reverse complement strand
TTGACTCCCAGAGTGAGTCCTTTTATATCCACCAGGTCAAAGTATGAGTCTGAATTGGGTGTGGCAAGTTCCCGGGTGACAAGGGCCGCCTGGCTTACCTCAAAGTAGGGGGAGGTAAAACTGACCTTTAATCCCCGTTCCACGGTGCGGGTCATGGCGGCAATAATGATGTCCGCCTCTCCTGCAAGCAGGGTGGGGATTTGCAGGTCATAGGTTTCGGGTTGGACAAATCTCACCCGAACCCCTAGGTAGTCTGCCAGAAGAGCTGCCAGATCCACGTCAAGTCCCCGCAATTTATTGTCCAGTACCATGGAAAAAGGCGGGTAGCCCTTGTTCAATGAAACAACTAATTCTCCCTTTGCCTGGATTCTTTCAATTTCCCCGGCCTGGGCAAAGGGGGCTGCAAAGAAAAAACTAAAAATCAGGAACCATTTTAAATATTTCATCTCTCTCTCCATTCTTTTGGATATAATGGTTTAAATATCGAACCAGCCTCGGAAATGCTTTGTCAGTTCTTCATTGTCTTCATCGCTTAATGAGTCGGCAAACACGCCAAGCCGGATGGAAATGGTGGTATTATTTCCCCAGGGCCACCAGGCACATAACAGTAATCCGTCTCGATCCGGGTCCGATGTCAGCAGTCTCTGGCCCGGGTTCATCCCTCCGAAATAATCCATAACCATCTGCACCACGGAGGGTATGTCGCCTGTGGTATCCGTATTCCAGGTTTTGCCCATGTGGGGGAGGATGGATTGGTAAATCATTTCTTTGTCTTTGACATTAAACTCTGCCAGCACCGTTTCAAACCGTTCATCCCATTTCCAGGTGATTTTTTTTCCCAGGGTGTCCATGAGCTTTCTGCAGCTTTCTTCCAGTCCTGTGGTGTTGTAATTTAACATTTTGTTTACCTTTCCTATCATTATCATTGGATTGGTCTTGGCATGGCTAAATCGTATTGAAGGGGCCATGGCCCATATAAGATTCTTTCTTGTATCAGATTTCCCATGTTTCCACCATGGCCTATTTAATGCTATAATCATAATTTTGTAAATCAATCAGGAGCCCCATTATAGTGAATTCCCAAAAATTAGAACTCTTGTCTCCGGCAAAAAATAAGGAATTCGGCATGGCCGCCATCAACCATGGGGCCGACGCCGTATACATCGGGGCGGATCGGTTTGGCGCCCGTTGTGCCGCCGGGAACTTAATTGCCGATATTGAAGAACTTGTAGCCCACGCCCATCTTTACAACGCAAAGGTCTACGTCGCCTTGAACACCATTCTTTTTGACCAAGAGCTTGCCGATGCCAGAGACTTGATAGAGGAGTTGTGGAATGCCGGGGCGGATGCACTGATCATCCAGGACATGGGGCTTTTGGAAATGGATTTGCCCCCCATTCCTCTGTTTGCCAGTACCCAGACGAACAACCAAACTCTTGCCCGGGTTCAATTTCTTGAGGCTTCCGGGTTTGAACGGGTGATCCTTGCCAGGGAACTGGGTATAAAGGAAATTGAGCAAATTTCCCAGTCCACCACGGTGGCCCTGGAAGCCTTTGTCCACGGGGCGTTGTGTGCAGGTTACAGCGGGCAGTGTTATTTTAGTGCGACCATCGGCAAAAGAAATGCCAACCGGGGGGAGTGCGGTCAACCCTGCCGCCTGCCCTGGAATCTCATATCTGGCGGGGGGCAGGTATTGGAACGGGAGCGCCACCTTCTTTCCCTTAAGGACATGAACAGGTCCGATCATCTGGGGCGGCTGGCCGGAGCTGGTATCACCTCCTTTAAAATAGAGGGACGGTTGAAAGATCTTGCTTATGTGAAAAATATCACCGGATTTTACCGGCAAAAATTAGACGCGCTGATGACAACGGGAGTGGACTTCAGACCTGCGTCTTCGGGCCGAACAGTTTTTTCTTTTGTCCCGGATCCCTTAAAAACCTTTAACCGGGGTGAAACCGACTATTTTCTTTTCGGACGAAAGGGAGATGTCCATTCCTTTGATACCCCAAAATCCCTGGGAGAGCAAATCGGACAGGTGGATCGCATCGACCTTAAGTTTTTCACCCTGAAACATCCCCATGATATTCAGAACGGGGATGGGCTTTGCTATATAGACCCAAAGGGGCAACTTGGGGGATTTCAGGTCAATTCAATCACCCAGGACGAAATATACCCTTCAGGCCGGATGGATCTTCAAAAATCCTCTCTCTTTCCCGGGGCGCTGATCCATAGAAACCACGATCATAAATTTTTAAAGAAACTGGCCTCTCCTTCGGCAGAAAGAAAAATCGGCCTTTCCCTGTCCTTCCATGAAAGTCACGAAGGGTTTGTCCTCAAGGGGCGGGACGAAGATGACTTTCTTTGTGAAGTAGAGCTTGCCATGGAAAAAATCCCTGCCCAAAATCAATCGGCTGCCCTTGCCGCCTTGAACAAACAGCTGGGCAAGTTAGGGGGAACCCTGTTTTATCTTAAAGAACTTGAAATCTGTTCACCCCCCTATTTTATTCCTACCCGGGAATTAAATCAGATGCGACGGTCCCTTTTGGAGTCGATGACCCTTAAACGGGCCGAAGGATACAGGCAAGTGTGCGCAATCCCAAGGCCCGCACCTGTTCAATATCCGGACACCCGGGTGGATTTTACAGGCAATGTTGCCAATGAGAAAGCAAAAGAATTTTATACAAAGCGAGGGGTCGCCTCGGTGGATTCTGCCTTTGAGCTGTCTTCACCGAAAGCTGCTACCGTTGTGATGACCCTTCGCCATTGTATTCGTAAGGCCCTGGGGCAATGCCCCCGGGAAACAAAAAATGCCCCGGGGGAACCGCTTTATCTTGAAAATACCAAGGGTCGGTTTAAACTTGTTTTTGATTGTGATAACTGCCGTATGAAAATCTTAACCCTTTAAAAACCGGCAATCTATGCATAGGCATCGGCCGCAGATGTTGCCGTGGCGATTTTTGCAGGGTCGTTTTTAGGGCCCACAATATAAAATTCATTTGAACCGATCAAAGAGCGTTTTATGGCCCAGCCGTCTGCAATGGCTTTTTTCTCGGCAGCAGGGGCGTGAACCATGACAATGTCCACCTGTTTGGTCTTGTACGGTCTATGTCAATATCAATTTTATTTTGATATAGAAAAAAAAGACTATACGAACCTAAAGCAACCCATACAAATCATTGCCAGCTTTCAGGCGGGAAAGTTATCTTCAAATTTAAGTGGAATGTTTTACCGTTGGGTCAAAGGATTTGAGGATACCATATAGTGTGGGCTGTAAATTATAGAAATTAGCACTTTGAGCATTCACAGTGATGCAAGTTATTCTTGAGTTCCGTCTAATCAGGATTATCTCCACCAAAGAATATTCTTACATGCCCTTTCTGATTTCATTATATCTCCGGAAAAGTTGAATTGCCGAAATATCTTTACAGCTCTTTAAAATATTGTTACGGAATCTTTGTCCGATTAAAAAAACTTGTCGGGTAGCATTCAAATTTATAAGATAAGGAATTGTTATGATTGAATATACTTAATTTAACAAGCTATCCAGTTTGATATCCAAATACTGAATGATATGCAGAAACACACATCATATTGCTATGCCGGGAGGTAGTCGCTTTGAAAAATCTAGAATTATTGGAGAGGAATTATGTCTGAATCGATAGAAATCCTGCGTGGAGTTGTGCACCCTTGGTATTGCGATACCTTCGGACATATGAATGTTCGTTGGTATAGCCATTTTTTCGATGATGCCGCATTTCACCTATGGTCACTTTACTGGGGGAGCCATAAAAAAATGCAGGACGAGTTTGGAGTTCATACGGTAACAGCTTCGGCGACATTACAGTTTCAGCAGGAACTGGTAGCAGGAGATTTAATTTTAGTAGATAGTTTGCTGACCCGCATT